>NZ_LOQG01000037.1 GCF_001517835.1 Caviibacter abscessus | reverse complement strand
GTCATCTACACAAGTATTAAGTCCACCCATAACACCTGCAAGTGCTACTGCTTTACCATTTGCTTTAATTACAATATCTTGGTTATCTAATTCCAATTCTTGATTATCTAAAGTAATAAACTTTTCTTTATATGTTGCAAGAATAATTGAAAATGTAAAAGTTGGACCTTCACCAAAATGGTTAAAAGATAAACTTGAGTCATTAGGTATGAAAAGTATTAATAATATAGTTG
>NZ_LOQG01000036.1 GCF_001517835.1 Caviibacter abscessus | reverse complement strand
CCAAACTTGAAAGTGGAATGTCTTCGTAGCTCAGCAGGTTAGAGCATTTGGCTGTTAACCAAAGGGTCGTTGGTTCGAATCCAACCGAGGACGCCATTTTTTTTTATATATAATTATTCAAATACATAAAAAATAGGTGGAAAGAATTTAATTATTCAATTCACCTTTTTTATATTATAGATAAAATTTTAAACTTATAATTCCATTGAACCTAATTTATCAGCAGTTAATATAGCAGCAAATACGCTATCAGCTGTAACTTCAAATGGCATATTATGTATTGTTTCATTTGGAGCTGTTGCAGCTACTGCTACTTTGTATAACTCTTCTTTTGAAACATTTTCCATATTTAAATCTTTTAAGCAAGTTGGAAGTCCAACGCTCTTACAAAATTTAATTATTTCTTTTATTTCTTTCATATCTCTATTTTCAAGTACAAATTGAACTAATGTTCCAAATGCCACTTTTTCACCATGATATTTATCATGTCCTTCTTTAAGGATAGTTAAACCGTTATGTACAGCATGTGCTGCTGCAAGTCCTCCACTTTCAAAACCTACACCACTTAGATATGTATTAGCTTCTACAACATTTTCAAATGCTGTTGTAATTGCTTTTTGTTCACAAGATATTTTTGCTTTTAATCCATCTTCCATTAAAATATTAAGACATAATTTAGCAAGGGCAAGTGAAGTTTTTGATGCTTTACCACCTGCAATAGTATTTGAATGTGAATCAGTTGTAGCTTGTGCTTCAAAATATGTTGCAAGAGCATCACCTATACCTGCAATAAGAAGTCTTGAAGGAGCATTAACTAATATATTTGTATCCATTATTACAGCATTTGGGTTAGCTTTTAAGAATAGATATTCTTCAAATTCTCCATTTTCAGTATAAAGTACTGATAATGCACTACATGGAGCATCTGTTGATGCAGCAGTAGGAACAACTATAACAGGTAATGATAAGTAATGTGAAATTGCTTTTCCGGCATCAATTGTTTTTCCACCACCAATTGCAATTACAGCATCTAAACCTTTTTCTTTTATTATTTCAATATGTTTATTAACTTCTTTTTTAGAACATTCTCCACCAAAGATTTCCAAATGATAAGGTACATTTTCATTAACAAAGCTATAAGTTATATTTTCTTTGTAATTATCGAAAATGAATTTATCAACTAAAATATATGCTCCTTTTGTACCTAAATTTTTGTAATGAGAAGATATTTTTTTTATTTCATCTTTTCCTTGTATGTACTTAGATGGTGAAAAAATTATTCTTGACATGATAGACTCCTAAATTAATTATAATATTTATTATACCTTGGTATAAAAAAAGTATACTTTTTGTGTGTGAATTTCTCTTTATTTTTATTTAATAAATAAAATGAAATTTTAATTAATACTTGATATTTATTACTTTTTTCTTCAATATATTAATTAACTTAATAATTAATTAAGTTCTCCACTAAAATTATGATAAACTTTTTGTACATCATCGTTATCTTCTAGCATATCAACTAATTTAATTAATTTTTCTTTGTCTTCATCTGTTAATGTTTCAACTTCTATTGATGGAACATATTCAACGTCAGCTTCAAGTAATGAATATCCTGCATTTCTTAATGCGTCACAAACATCATTAAAGTTTTCTGTAGGTGTTGTGATATAAAAGCTATCATCATATGTAATCATATCTTCCATACCTGCATCAAGTGCTATACCCATAATATCGTCTTCAATAGTTTTGTCAGTTTTTTCTATTTCAATTACACCTTTTCTATCAAACATATATGATACGCAACCAGAAACTCCTAAATTTCCTGAACAACGGTCAAATGCTGTTTTTACAGTAGATGCAGTTCTGTTTCTATTGTCTGTAAGTATTTCAACTATTATTGCAACTCCACCTGGACCATATCCTTCATAATTTAATGTTTCATATGCTGCCCCATCAGTTCCACCTGAACCTTTTTTAATTGCTCTAACGATATTATCGTTTGGCATATTTATACTTTTTGCTTTTTCAATAGCGTGTTTTAATGCTACGTTATAATCCGGATCTGCTCCTTCTCTTGCAGCAACTGTGATAAGTCTTACATACTTTGTAAATGCTGCTGCTCTTTTTTTGTCTTGGGCATCTTTACGTCCTGCAATAGTTCCGTGTCTTCCCATTTTAACCTCCACAAATTTAATTATACCTGATTATATCACAAAAAAATGATAAAAAGCTAGACATTAATTAAAAATATGGTAGAATATATACTAATAACAGGGGTGCTTGAAATGGGCTGAGATTATACCCTAGAACCTGATACAGATAATACTGATGTAGGGAGTTAGTTATATATTTTTTTGTTATACTCTCTCTTCGTCAAAGAAGGGATTTTTTTATGAAAAAATTAAAAAAATACAGTTTAATATTGTTACTATTAATATTATGGCAAAGTTTAACTTTTTTTACAATAATACCTGATTTTTTACTACCATCTCCTTATCAAGTAATAAAGGCATTTATTGAAGATTTTAACCTTATAATTTATCATACGAAATATACTTTAATAATAGCATTTATAGGAGTGTTTATTGGGATAATTATCAGTTTTTTATTATCTCTTATAATGGATATGAATAAAAATATATATGATATTGTATACCCAGTCATAATAATCACACAAACAATACCTACAGTTGCAATAGCACCGCTTCTTATAATATGGTTAGGATATTATATGAAACCTAAAATACTTCTAGTTGTATTAACTTCGTTTTTTCCAATAGTAATTTCTTTACTTGATGGATATAACTCGGTTGATGAAGACAGCATAAAGTTATTAAAAGCTATGGGAGCAAATAAATATCAAATGTATAGACACTTAAAAATACCGGCATCACTTGGATACTTTTTTGCAGGTTTAAGGGTTTGTGTATCTTATTCTCTTATTTCAGCAGTTGTAGCAGAATGGTTAGGCGGATTTTATGGTTTGGGTGTGTATATGACAAGAGTTAGAAAAGCATATGCACTTGATAAAATGTTTGCCGTTATATTTTTCATATCATTTTTAAGTCTAATGTTAATGACAACTGTTGATATTATTCAAAAGAAGATAATAAAGTATTAGAAAGGGAAAAATATGAGTAAAATTTTAAAAATACTGTTTATGTCATTAATTTGTTTTGGATTATTAATTTCTTGTGGGAGTACAAAAGAAAAAGAATTAAAGAAAATAACAATAGTATTGGATTGGGTTCCAAATACAAATCATACAGGTCTATTTGTTGCAAAAGATAAAGGATATTTTAAAGAACAAGGTATAGAAGTTGAAATTGTACAACCTGCACAAGACAGTTCATCATCAATAGTTGCAGCAGGTAAAGCTCAATTTGGTATATATTTTCAACCCAACATGGTAAAAAAAATATTAAAAAATGTACCTATAACAGCAGTTGCAGCTATATTGCAACATAATACATCAGGAATTATGAGCTTAAAAGAAAATGGTATAACAAGTCCTAAAGATTTATCTTGTAAAGTATATTCAACTTGGGAAGATGCTATAGATGATGCAACAGTAAAAGAAGTAATTACACGTGACGGTGGAGATTATTCAAAAGTAAAGTTTGCACCTGGTGAAACAACTGATGCTTTAACAGGACTTAAAGCAAAATTATTTGATTTTATATTTGTATATGAAGCTTGGGATTATACAAATGCTAAATTAAAGGGTGTTGATGTTAATTTTTTTCGTTTAAAAGATTATGTTCCTGAATTTGATTATTATTCACCTGTAATTATTGCAAATAACGATTTTTTAAAAAATAAAGAAGAAACAGCTAAAAAAGTTCTTAAATCAATAAAAAAAGGATACGAATATTCAGTAATAAATCCTTTAGAAGCAGCAGATATTTTAATTAAAAATGCTCCTGAGGGGAATAAGGAGTTAATAAGAGAAAGCCAAAAATTTATTTCAAATCAGTATATATCAGATGCAAAAGCTTGGGGTATAATTGACTCAAATAGATGGAATGCTTTTTATACTTGGCTTTATGATAATAAAATAATAGAAGAAAAATTACCTGAAAATGCAGGATTTACAAATAAATACTTAGAAGATTAAATATAAAAAAATCATAAATCTTATTATCAACTTATCTGGTAATTGATTTGTGATTTTTTTATTAACCTTACCTTAACTTGTGTAAATGAAATATATATGATAAAATTTACTTACAAATATAAAGTTAAGTGGGAGAAAAAATGGTTATTGATATATTAAAAGTTTTAAAGCTTAGATGGAAGTTTTTTTTAGAGCTGCTTATAGAGCATATACAAATATCATTGATATCGATATTTTTTGCAATAATAATTGGTCTTTTTATAGGCTTTATTATTAGTGAATATAAAAAGAGTTCTAAAATAGTACTTGGTGTAATTAATTCTATTTACACTATCCCTTCTATATCACTATTTGGATTTTTAATACCTTTATCAGGGATAGGGAATAAAACTGCGATAATTGCCTTAACTGTGTATGCATTGCTTCCAATGGTAAGAAATACTTATGCAGGACTTACAAATATAAATCCATTATTAGTTGAAGCAGCTGTTGGAATGGGAAGTACAAAGGCACAGGTTTTATTTAAAATAAAAATTCCTTTAGCAATGCCAATAATTATAACAGGAATACGTAATATGGCAGTTATGACAATAGCATTAACCGGTATAGCTTCATTTATAGGTGCCGGTGGTTTAGGTGTTGCAATATATAGAGGAATAACTACTAATAACAAAGCTATGACAATAATAGGAAGTGCAATTATTGCAATTTTAGCAGTGTTAGTTGATTACATTATTGGGATTGTTGAAAGGGCAATGAAAAAACATATAAATTAATGAAAGGAAAAAATTATGAAAAAAATATTAAATTTAATTTTATTAACAATTTTTTCAACTGTGTTTTTAATAAGCTGTAAAAACGATGGTAATACATTAAACGTAGCAACAAAACCTATGACAGAACAATATATATTGGGAAATATTCTTAAAATTTTAGTTGAACAAGATACAAATTTAAAAGTTAAAGTAACTGAAGGAGTTGGAGGAGGAACATCAAATATTCAACCAGCCATTGAAAAGGGAGATTTTGATGTTTATCCGGAATATACAGGCACAGCTTGGAATTTAGTACTTGGTGAAAAAAGCGTATATAATGAACAAATGTTTGATAAATTAGTAGAAGGATATAAAAAGAAAAACCTTACATGGATTGCTTTACTTGGATTTAACGATACTTATGGTTTAGCAGTTAGAAAAGATATAGCAAAAAAATATAACTTAAAGACATTTACAGATTTATCAAAGGTATCAGGTGAGCTTACTTTCGGTGCTGAATATGATTTTTTTGAAAGAAAAGACGGTTATGAAGCACTTAATAAAGTGTATAATATTAAATTTAAAGGTACAGTTGATTTGGATATAGGTTTAAAATATGATGCAGTTAAACAAAATAAAATAGAAGCATTAAACATATTTACAACTGATGGTCAACTTGCTACTTCAAATTTAGTAGTATTAGAAGATGATAAAAACCTTTACCCTTCATATATGGCAGGTTTTGTTATACGTAATGAAGTTCTTGTAAAACATCCAGAACTTAAAGAAGTTTTTGCAAAACTTAATAACATTTTAGATTATTCTAAAATGGCAAAATTAAATAACATGGTTGAAGAAAAAGGCAAAGCACCTGAAGAAGTTGCAATTATCTTTTTAAAAGAAAAAGGGTTGCTTAAATAGGAGAAAACGATGAGTAATGCAATAGAGTATAAAAATGTATGTATGAGTTATGGTGATAAAAAAATAATAGATAACTTTAATTTAGAAATAGAAAAAGGTGAGTTTGTAACCATAATAGGAGCTTCTGGTTGTGGAAAAACAACTATACTTAAAATGGTTAATAAGTTAATAGTTCCAACAAGTGGGAATATAATAGCATGTGGAGAATGTACAAATTCTATGGATATAATAGAACTTCGTAGAAAAATAGGTTATGCTATACAAGGAAGTGTCTTGTTTCCACATATGACAGTTGAAAAAAATATTGCATATGTTCCAAATTTAATAAATAAAGATAAGAAAAAAACAGAACAAGCTATAAAAAAATGGTTAAAGATAGTTGGATTAGATGAAAGTTTAAGAAAGTCTTATCCTAATGAATTATCAGGTGGTCAACAACAAAGAGTGGGAATTGCAAGATCTTTAGCTGGAGAACCTGAAATACTTTTAATGGACGAACCTTTTGGTGCTGTAGATGAAATAACAAGATCAACATTACAAGATGAAATTATTAGAATACACAAAGAAACAGGAATTACTATACTATTTGTAACACATGACATTAATGAAGCGTTAAGACTTGGAACAAAAGTACTTGTTATGAATGCAGGAAAAATTGAACAATATGCAAGTCCTGATGAAATAAAAAATAATCCTGCAACTGATTATGTGAAGGCACTTTTATTTAGGGTGATTAAATGATAAAGCTTGAGGCTTCAAATGTTAGTCATAGCTTTGATAATAAAAAAATAATAGAAGATATAAATATTAAAATTAATAAAAATGAAATAGTTAGTATACTTGGACCATCAGGTTGTGGTAAAACTACTTTATTTAATATTGTAGCAGGACTTTTAAAAGCAGATAGTGCTAATATCTATTTATATAATGATAATATGATAAAAGAAGAAATAACAAATAAATGTGCTAAAGTCAGTTATATGTTACAAAAAGATTTATTATTACCCTTTAAAACGGTTTATGATAATATATCACTTGCTCAGATTATAAAAGGAGAAAAGCAAGATAAAGTTTTGGAATATGTTAAAGATTTTGGTTTAGACGGTTTACTTGAAAAGTATCCTAAGGCATTGTCGGGAGGTCAAAAGCAAAGAGCAGCTTTACTTAGAACTTATATGTTTTCAAAGGAAGTTGTTTTACTTGATGAACCATTTTCAGCATTAGATTCAATAACTAAGACAACAATGTATAAGTGGTTTTTAGATTTGAAAAATAAGCTTAATTTAACGTGTTTAATAATTACACACGATATAGATGAAGCAATATATTTATCTGATAAGATATATATAATAAATGGAAATCCCGGTAAAATAGTTAAAGTAATTGAACTTAATAGAGAACATAAAGATATGTTCTCTATTGAAGCTATGAAATTAAAAAAAGAAATATTAAATAATTTAAATATACAATAAGCTGCTAGTTTAGTGAGAAAAAATCACTATTTAGCAGCTTTTTATTATCCCGAAATTTGATAGTTAAAAAATGATATTTATACGCAACTTTTTTTCATAAGCCTTTTAATATATTCAGAGCTTGCTTAAGTTGTCTTTAATTTGTAAAAAAAATTTAGTTAAATAATAAAAAGGAGAAAGTATATTTTTCATTATTAAAAAAAAATAAATAGTGATATAGTCATGTTAATATATATAGTATTTAATTTGAGATAGCACAACAATATATAGTGAATTGTAAGGAAGGGATGAAAAGGCACATGACAATAATTAAACGTAATGGTAGAGAGGTTGAATACAATAGAGATAAAATAATTAATGCGATAAATGAAGCCAATAAAACGGTTACAGAAAATGAAAGAATATCAAGTGATAAAATAGAAGAAATAATTGTTGAACTTGAAAAAAATAAGAAAAATAAAGTTAATGTAGAAGAAATACAAGATTTTATTGAACTTAAACTTATGGAAAATGGTAAATATGATTTAGCAAAAAAATATGTAATATATAGATATACAAGAGCATTAGTTAGAAAAGCAAATACAACCGATGACTCAATATTAAGCCTTATTCAAAATTCAAATAAAGAAGTAGGGGAAGAAAATTCAAATAAAAATGCAAGTGTTGCATCAACACAAAGAGATTTAATTGCAGGAGAAGTTTCAAAAGATTTAAGTAGAAGAGTTTTATTACCTGAAAAATTAAGAGAAGCTCATGATGATGGAGTATTACATTTTCATGATATGGACTATTTCTTACAACCTATATTTAACTGTTGCTTAATTAATATACAAGATATGTTAGATAATGGAACTGTAATGAATGGTAAATTAATAGAGTCTCCAAAGAGTTTTCAAGTAGCATGTACAATACTTACACAAATAATTGCGGCAGTTGCAAGTAGCCAATATGGAGGTCAATCTGTTGATGTAAGACATTTAGGAAAATATTTAAGAAAAAGCAGAGATAAGTATTATAAAGTAACACTTGAAAAATTTGGCGGAAAAGTAGAAGATGAAGTAATTAAAGAAATAGTTAATGAAAGAGTAAAAGATGAATTAAAATCAGGAGTACAAACTATACAATATCAAATAAATACATTAATGACTACTAATGGACAAAGTCCGTTTGTAACTCTATTTTTACAATTAAAAGAAGATGATCCATATATTGATGAAGTTGCATTAATAATTGAAGAAATATTAAAACAAAGATATGAAGGTATAAAAAATGAAAAAGGTGTATATGTAACGCCGGCATTCCCTAAGCTTGTTTATGTATTAGATGAATTTAATGCACTAAAAGGTGGAAAATATGACTATCTTACAAAGTTAGCTGTTAAGTGTTCTTCAAAGAGAATGTATCCTGATTATATCAGTGCAAAAAAAATGCGTGAGAATTATGAAGGAAATGTATTTTCTCCTATGGGTTGTAGAAGCTTTTTATCAACTTGGCAAGATGAAAATGGGGAATACAAATTTGAAGGAAGATTTAATCAAGGTGTAGTAAGTTTAAATCTTGCACAAATAGGAATATTATCAGGACAAGATGAAGATAAATATTTTGAAATATTAAATGAAAGATTGCAACTATGCTTTGAAGCACTTATGGCAAGACATAATAGATTAAAAGGAACTTTATCTGATATAAGTCCTATACATTGGCAATACGGAGCAATAGCAAGACTTAAAAAAGGTGAAAAAATAGATAAATATTTAGAAAATGGATATTCAACAATATCTTTGGGATATATAGGTATTTATGAAGCAACAAAATTAGTAAAAAATGTATCGCATACAACAGCGATAGGACAACAATTTGCATTAAAAGTTATGAATAGATTACGTGAAGCTTGTGATACTTGGAAAAAAGAAACAGGTCTTGGTTTTGGATTATATGGAACTCCGGCAGAATCATTATGCTATAGATTTGCAAAAATAGATAAAAAGAGATTTGGAAATATAGAGGATATAACTGACAAAGGATACTATACAAATTCATATCACGTAGATGTTAGAGAAAATATTGATGCTATGAGTAAATTTGTATTTGAATCTCAATTTCAATCAATTTCATCAGGTGGAGCAATCTCATATGTTGAAATACCTAACTTAACTAAGAACTTACAAGCTATAGAAGAAGTTGTTAAATTTATGTATGATCATATTCAATATGCTGAATTTAATACTAAATCTGATTTTTGTCATGTTTGTACTTATGATGGGGAAATAATAATCAATGAAGAAAGTCAATGGGAATGTCCTCAATGTCATAATCAGGATCATGGAAAAATGAATGTAACAAGAAGAACTTGTGGTTATTTAGGAGAAAATTTCTGGAATGAAGGAAAAACAAAAGAAATAGCGAAAAGGGTTTTACATTTGTAAGGAGTAATTATGAATTATGCAATAATTAAACCGTTTGATGTTGCAAATGGTCCAGGCATTAGAACTTCTTTATTTGTAAGTGGATGTAGACACGCTTGTAAAGGTTGTTTTAATGAAGAAATTTGGAAGTTTGATGCGGGACAGGAATTTACAAGTGAAAATATTAAGGAAATAATAAAACTACTTAAAAGAGATTTCATAATGGGTTTAACACTTCTTGGTGGAGAACCGCTTGACCCTAAAAATCAAGAATGGGTGTGCAAATTAGTAAAAGAAGTAAAAAAAGAAATTCCGTATAAAACAATATGGTGTTATACAGGTTTTACTTATGAGTATGTAATGGATTATATGTGTAAAAGATTACCTTATACTAGACAAATACTTGATGAAGTAGATGTGCTTGTAGATGGAAAATTTATGCTTGATTTACTTGACTTAAAACTAAAATTTAGAGGTTCAGCAAATCAAAGAGTGATAGATCTTAGAAAAAGTGAAGAACAATGCAAAATAGTATGGGCTTTGGAGCAAGAAGAAATAGATAAATATATAAGAGTTGGGAGCTAACATTTGTTAGCCCAATTTTTTTAGAAAGGACCTTTTAGGTTCTTCTTTTTTTTATTTAGGAAATATAAAGAGAGCTTATTTAACTAAAAATTTTTATAAAAAATTTTTTCTAAATTTAAGTAATGATAATTAATTTCTACAATAGATTGTGAAAATTTTTACTAAAATATTTTTCTTGAAATTTTTTTTAAACTAGTGATAGAATGCGGAAAAAATATAAAAGGAGAAAATATGAATAAGATAATATCGATATTGGTTTATTTATTGATATCGTTTAATATATTAGCTGTTGAAGGGAATATAAAAGTTGGATATGACTTTTATAGAGGATCTACCAATATAACGGATACTACAAAAAGCATACCTTACACAGGTGGATTTGTAATAGGTGCTGAAATAATACCACTTAGTTATTTTGATAATAAACTAAAAATTGGAGCAGGTTTTGAATATAATTTTGGAGCTAAAACGCTACATTATGGTAAAGATTCTACAGCAAGTATGTTGCCTGTTTATGCAACATTAAAGTATACATATTATAGAAAAAATGATTTAAATTTATATACATTTGGAAGACTTGGATATGCTTTTGCAAAAGAAAAGGATCCAAATAATAACTTTCATTATTTTCATATTAGACAAAATACTAAAACAAGTTATGATGCTATTACAAGTGGTCTATATTACGGTTTAGGTTTAGGGCTTGACTATAAATATTTCTTAGCTGAAATATTATATGATGGTAAATTTTTCCCGTATAAACATATGAATATTAGAAGATGTGGTTTAACTGAACTTAAACCTGCACAAGATTTTCATCATAAAATAGGGATAAGAGTTGGTGTACAATTAGGTTCACAACATTTCCCAACAAAACAAATAAGATGTCCTAAATGTAATCCTAGAGTTATAGAGAAATTAGTTAAAGTTGAAAAAAGAGTAAAAGTACCTGAAATAGTTGAAAAAATAGTAGAAGTTCCTGCAAAACCAAAGAAAACTATTAAGAAAAAAAGAAAAGTAGATTCTAATTTAAAATGGGACTGCAAATTAATAAATAACAAATAAGTGAAAATGCAGAATTTAAGCAAGAGAAGAACGTTTTAGTTCTTCTTTTTTCTATTGAGAGTAGCTAAGTTATATGATATAATTGATTGATTTTATAAAAAAATATACTATAACTATACATAGTATGGGAAGTTGGTGGCAAAATGACTCATGAAGAAATAAAAGAAAGCATTGTGAAATATACTAAAAATAAAGAAAATTCTGCACTTTTAGCATTCTTAGATGAAGCTAATGAAGTTAATGTAGCGGAAGTATTGGAAAGTGAGTTCACTCCTAAAGAGATAGTGAAACTTTTTAGAAGAATAACGAAAGAAAAAGTTGCGGAAATTTTTGCATACTTCTCCCAAGATACAAAAGAAAAAGTAATTTTTTTATTTAGTGATGAAGAAATAAAGATAATATTTGAATATATGTTTACTGATGATATTTCTGAATTTTTAGATCAGTTACCAGAAGAAAGAGTAAATAAGGTATTAAGTGCTGCATCAAAACAAAGACGTACTGAAATCAATATGATTTTAAACTTTAAAGAATATTCAGCCGGTTCACTAATGAGTACTGACTATATTTCTTTATCTCCGGATATAACAGTAGATGAGGCATTAGAGATAATAAAAAAAGAAGAAAAATTAGCTGAAACAATATCATTTTGTTATGTTACAAATGAAAATAATACATTACTTGGATATATTTCTGTAAAAGCAATATTGCTTGCTCCAGAAAATACAATAATATCAGATATTATGGAACTTGACGTAATATCAGTTGATACTGATGAAGATCAAGAAGAAATAGCAAAAATATTCTCAAAGTATGATTTGATGGTTTTACCTGTTGTAAACAAACAGCATACACTAATGGGGATAATTACAATAGATGACGTTTATGATATAGTTCAAGAAGAAATAACAGAAGATTTACAAAAAATGGGAGGTATAACTCCTATTGATGGTTCATATCTTCAAATGAATGTTTTTGAAATGTTTAAAAGTAGAATAACTTGGTTATTAATACTTATGATATCTGCAACGGTTTCAGGGTGGATAATATCTAATAATATTGTTCTTATTAAGCATTTACCATCGCTTTTAATATTTATCCCTGTACTTATGGACACTGCCGGTAATGCGGGAAGTCAATCAAGTGCCATGGTTGTAAGAGGAATAGCTCTTGATAATTTAGGTATAAAAGATATGCTTTATGTAATAAAAAAAGAATTGAAAAATTCTATTATATTAGGCTTTTTACTATTTGTTGCCAATATGATACGTATATTAATATTTATGCCGAATATAGAAATTAAAATTGCTTTGTTAATTTCTATAACTATTTATATTATAGTACTTATTGCAAATTTAATAGGGGGAATATTGCCACTTATTGCTACATCATTTAAACAAGACCCGGCTTCTATGAGTTCTCCTATACTTACAACTGTTTGTGATGCAATATCGCTTACAACATATTTTGCTTTAGCAAAAGTATTTTTAGGAGGTGGACTAAATGTTTAATCCTGAAGAATATGGTAAAGAACAGTTATTTACCTTATTACCTGAACTTGTAAAAGAAAAAAAAGTTGTTGATATAAGAGAAATTTTTAATGAATATAACATAGTTGACTTAACTGATATATTTATAAATCTTGAATTTGAAGAAGCTTTGTTCATATTTAGAATTTTGCCTAAAGATAAATCAGCAGAACTTTTTACGTATATGCCAAAAGATTATCAAAAAAGATTAATTGAAAAGTTAACATCTAAAGAAATAAAAAGCATGGTTGATAACATGTTTAGTGATGATATAGTAGAATTTTTAGAAGAAATGCCTGCAAATGTAATAAAACATATATTGCAAAGTATATCGCCTTCACAAAGATCAGAAATTAATACATTACTTAGTTATGGTGAAAACTCTGCTGGTTATGTTATGAGTACCGACTTTATAGAATTGACTACAAAAGATACTGTAGAAACTGCTATAAAAAAGATAAAAGCTAAAGCAAACTTTGTTGAAACTATTAATTCATGTTTTGTAATTGATGAAAAAAGAATATTGGTAGGAGTTGTTGATTTAAGAGATATAATAGTATCTAAAAATAATAAATTAATATCTGATATCATGGACACAGATATGCACTATGTATATACGGATACTGATCAGGAAGAAGTTGCAAATATAATATCAAAATATGATATTACAGCGATGCCGGTTTTAAATAATGAAAACAGACTTATAGGTATAATAACAGCAGATGATGTTTTAGATATCTTAGAAGAAGAAGCAACTGAGGATATACATAAAATGAGTGGGATTACGCCAACAGGAGGTTCTTATTTAAATACTAGTGTTGAAGAAATGGTTAGATCAAGAATTTATTGGCTTTTAATACTTATGATTTCAGCGACTTTTACAGGTTATATACTTCAATATTTTGAAGATAAGTTAAGTGCTGTTGCAGTATTATCAGCATCAATTCCTATAATAATGTCAACGGCAGGTAATGCAGGAGGACAAAGTTCAACTATGGTTATACGTGGAATTTCAATTGATGGTTTAAATATAAAGGACTTGTTTATAATAGTGAAAAAAGAGCTATTAGTCGGTTTATTATGCGGGATTGTTTTATTTATCGCCAATTTTATAAGACTACAATTTCTTGCAACAATTGAAGTAAAACTTGCAACAAGTTTTGTAATAAGTTTAACAATAGCTTTATCCATAATATTTGCAAATGTTTCAGGAGGAATTTTACCTCTTATAGCAAAAAGCTTAAAATTAGATCCTGCAAGTATGGCAGCACCGTTAATAACAACAATAGTTGATGCTACCAGTTTAATTTTATACTTTGTTTTAGCAATAGGAATATTAGGGCATTAAAAATAAGGATAAAATTTGACAAATAAAGCTAATTTATGATAAAATTGTGTGAAAATTCATATTTAAACATATTTAGTGTATGGTGCCTTAACAGGTTTTGCACAGAGTTTAAATAGAAGAAAAACCAAAAAATATAGGAGGAACAATGGCTGTAATAAGCATGAAACAATTACTTGAAGTGGGAGCACACTTCGGACACCAAGCAAAGAGATGGAATCCTAAAATGAAACCATATATCTATGCTGAAAGAAATGGAATACATATTTTAGACTTACAACAAACATTAACTTCAACAGAAAGAGCTTACGAATTTGTAAGAGAAATTTCTCAAGAAGGTGGAAAAATACTATTTGTAGGTACTAAAAAGCAAGCACAAGATGCTGTAAGAGATGAAGCATTAAGATGTGGTGGATATTATGTAAATCAAAGATGGTTAGGTGGGTTATTAACTAACTTACAAACAATTAAGACAAGAGTAAAAAGATTAAAAGAATTAGAAGAAATGGACGAAAGCGGAGCATTAGACTCAGCATATACTAAAAAAGAAGCAAGTCTTCTTAGAAAAGAAATGTCTAAACTTGAAAAAAATGTTGGTGGAATTAAAGGAATGACTAAATTACCAGCTGCTCTATTTGTTGTAGACATCAAAAAAGAATTTTTAGCATTAGAAGAAGCTGCAAAATTAGGAATACCTGTAATTGCATTAATAGATACAAATGTTGATCCAGATTTAGTAACATATAGAATACCTGCAAATGACGATGCTATAAGATCAGTTAAATTATTTGCAGAAGTAATAGCTAATGGAGTTATTGAAGGTCAAGGTGGAGAAGAAGAAATCGTTCCAACAGAAGAAGCAATTATTGAAGAAAATACTGTAGAAGTTATGGGGGAATAATAATGGCAATAACAGCGGCATTAGTAAAAGAACTAAGAGAAAGAACAGGAGCAGGAATGCTTGACTGTAAAAAGGCATTAGAAGAAAATAATGCTGATATAGAAAAAGCTATTGACTGGCTTCGTGAAAAAGGAATTTCAAAAGCAGCTAAAAAATCAGGAAGAGTAGCAGCAGAAGGTTTAGTTTTCACAGCTGTTGCAGATGATCATAAAAAAGCAGCAGTTCTAGAATTTAATTCTGAAACAGATTTCGTTGCTAAAAATGATGACTTTAGAAGCTTTGGAGAATTAATAGTATCAAAAGCTTTAGAAACTGAAGTTAAAACAGTAGAAGAATTAAAAGCAATAGTAATAGATGGAAAAACAGTTGAGGCGTTATTAACAGAATTAATCGCTAAAATTGGTGAAAATATGAATATTAGAAGACTTGAAGTATTAAAATCAGAAGGATTCATAGTAGACTATGTTCATATGGGTGGTAAAATAGGAGTTCTTGTAGAATCAACAGGAGAATACAGTAATGAAAATGCTGATAAAGCTAGAGGTGTAGCAATGCACGTAGCGGCAATGGATCCTAGATTCTTATCAAAAGAAGATGTTACTCAAGAAGATTTACATAAAGAAGAAGAAATCTTAAGACACCAATTCTTAGAAGAAGCTAAAGCTAAAGGTAAAGAAGTTAAAGATGAAATGGTTGATAAGATAATTTCAGGAAAAATTAGAAAATACTATGAAGAAAATTGTCTAAACGAACAAAAATATGTAAGAGATGACAAAAAAACAGTTTCTCAATTTTTCGCACCATTACAATTAGTAGGATTTGTTAGATACAAAGTTGGAGATGGAATAGAAAAGAAAGAGGAAGATTTTGCAGCTGAAGTTGCAGCTCAACTATCAGGAAAATAAAAATAACATAAAAAGGGTTTAGATATAAACCCTTTTTTTAAAAATAAGGGGTAATTATGAAGTATAAAAGAATACTTTTAAAACTAAGTGGAGAGGCACTTGCAGGAAAAAAAGAGTTCGGTTTTGATGAAGAAGTTTTGATTAGATTTGCAAAACAAGTAAAAGAACTTCATGAAAACGGAGTACAAGTTGCAATAGTTATTGGAGGCGGAAATATTTTTAGAGGTATGTCTGGTCAAAAATACGGTGTTGACAGAGCAACAGGTGATACTATGGGAATGCTTGCAACTATTATGAATGGTTTAGCATTACAAAACTTTATAGAAAGTGTAGGTGTTTCTACAAGACTTTTAACATCTGTAAGTATGCCAGAAGTTGCAGAACCGTACATTAGAAGAAGAGCAATAAGACATCTTGAAAAAGGACGTATTGTAATATTTTCGGGTGGAACAGGAATGCCATATTTTACAACTGATTCAGGTGGAGCTATAAGAGCTATTGAAATACATGCAGATGTGCTTGCTAAAGGAACAAAAGTTGATGGTATATATGATAAAGACCCTATGAAATATCCTGATGCAACTAAATATGATGAAATTACGTTTGAAAAGGCAATAGTTGAGAATTTAAAAGTAATGGATGCTACTGCACTATCACTTTGCCGTGAAAATGATATGCCTATAATTGTTTTCAATGCTTTAGAAGATGGAAATATGTTAAAAATGGTTAAAGGTGAAAAAATCGGAACAATAGTAAAAAATGAAGAATAAGGGGTATATATGTTAGATGAAATATTAATGGAAACTGAAGAAAAAATGGAAAAAACTATTGAAAGTACAAAAGTTAGATTTTCTCATGTAAGAGCAGGTAGAGCAAATGTTGCTATGATAGACGGCATAAGTGTTGAGTATTTTGGTCAAATGACACCACTTAACCAAGTTGGTACATTATCTGCACCTGAAAGCAGATTAATAGTTATAGATCCTTGGGATAAAAGTTTAATACCTGTTATTGAAAAAGAAATTATGAAAGCTAATTTAGGATTTACTCCTTCTAATGACGGTAGAGTAATAAGACTAGTTATACCTGAATTAACAGAAGAAAGAAGAAAAGAATATGTTAAGCTTGTAAAAAAAGAAGCTGAAGAAGGTAAAATTGCAATTAGAAATATTAGAAAAGATGCAAATACAAAAGTTAAAAAATTAGAAAAAGATAGTGAAATATCTGAAGATGATTTAAAACTTGCTGAAGCGGACATACAAAAATTAACAGATAAATACGTAGCACTTATAGATGAAGTATTAAGTAAAAAGGAAAAGGAACTGTTAAGTATATAGGAGAAAACATGTTTATAACAAAAATAATAAACTTTTTTAGAGTTAATAAGAATTTAGCCATTGACTTAGGTACTTCAAATGTATTGATATACGATAAGCAAAGAAGAAGAGTAGTTTTAAATGAACCATCTGTAATAGTAAGAGATAAAAAAACGGGTCGTGTTATTGCAGTAGGAAAAGAAGCACGTGAGATGCTTGGAAAAAATCCTGAAACTATAGAAGTTATTAAACCTTTAAAAGATGGAGTAATATCTGATATTGATGCAGCAAGAGATATGCTATCTGAGTTTATAAAAAAAATATATGGTGTTTCACCTTTTAAACCTGATGTAATGTTATGTGTTCCAATAGAGGTTACAACTGTTGAAAAAAGAGCATTATTTGAATCAATGACAGAAGCAAGGAAAATATATATACTTGAAGAAGGTAGAGCAGCAGTTTTAGGTTCAGGCGTTAATATATCACTTCCTATGGGTAATATGGTAATAGATATAGGAGGAGGTTCAACAGATATAGCTGTACTTTCTTTAAATGAAATAGTAGCAAGTAAATCAATAAGAGTTGCTGGAAACAGTCTTGACGGAGCAATCGCTAAGTATGTAAAAGATAACCTTAAATTAGTAATAGGGGACAGAACAGCTGAAAAAATAAAGAAAAATCTTGCAACAGCAATAAAACTATCGGAAGATGAAAATTTAAAAATGCCTATAAAAGGTAGACATTTAAATACAAATATACCTGTAGAACTTGAAATTTCATCTAATCAGATACAAGAGGCGATAATTGATACCTTAAGATTAATCTTAGACAGTGTTAAAGAAATTTTAAGTAAATGTCCTCCTGAAATAGCAACAGACATATTAGACAATGGAATAGTTTTAACAGGTGGTGGAGCATTAATAAAAAATTTGGATAAATATATTATGGATGCTATTCATATACCTGTTCATATACCTGAAAAACCGTTAGAATCGGTTGTTGTTGGTGCAGGACTTGCGTTTGATAATAAGAATATATTAAGAACATTACTTATGAGGGAAATTTAAGATGAATATAAAAATAATAAGAGAAAATGCAACAATTCCTACTTATGGAACAATTCATGCAGCAGGAGCTGATTTATACGCTTGTTTAGATGAAATAGTAACTATAAAATCAGGGGAAACAAAAATGGTTTATACAGGTATATGTATGGAAATCCCTGAAGGTTTAGTAGGCTTAGTTTATGCAAGAAGCGGCATGGCTGTAAAGCAAGGTGTAGCACCTGCAAATAAAGTTGGAGTTATTGATAGTGATTATAGAGGTGAAATAATGGTTGCATTACACAACCATTCAAATGTTGATGTTACAGTAGAAAATGGTCAAAGAATAGCACAAATAGTATTTACACCTTATGTAAAAGAAAATTTCAATGTTGTTGATGAACTAAGCGATACAAAACGTGGAGATGGCGGATTTGGAAGCACGGGAAGATAAAGTTTTATTAACTCTTATTTATTTTCAGGCACTATTGCTTGGAATTTCGTATAAAATAGCAATATTTGAGGCAGTAATATTAGTAGTATATTTTTTATTAAAAGGATATAGGGTATCATTAAATAATAAACAAATATATGCTACATATATTTTAATTTTAAACAGCACTATTGCGTTGTATTATAAAAATTATATCGGTATTTTAATTAATACGGGCTTAATTTTCTTTTTCTTTGTATATAATTTTTATATATTATTAGATGAAAATATAAAAAGTAAAATAGAAAATATAGTATTATACAGCTCGTTAATTGTAAATTTGATATATATAATATACTTTATTATGACAAAGCAAAGAGTGGGAGCTTTTAGTTATTTTAATCCTAATTATTATGGTTCATATTTAACTTTTATAGTGATAATGTCACTTATAAAAGGGAAAAAATATTTAACTGTATCTATAATAAGTATTTTAGCAATACTTGCAACAGGATCAAGATTTTCACTAATAGCAATTTTACTTGCATTGTCAGCGTATATATTTTTTTATTTTAAAAAATACTTTGTAGTATTTTTTTCTGCACTTACTATATATTTTATAGGTGTATATAAGGGAATTTTTCCTTTTATCAGAACGGATTCAATAGAGAAATACCTTAAATTACGTATTGATATATGGTATATGGCAATTAAATTTATTAAAACAAATTGGTTATTGGGACATGGTCCCGGATATTTTTACTACATTACAAATTATGTATATGCTCATACACATAGCATATTACTAGAACCTGTACTAAGTTATGGATTACTTGGTATTATAATCTTATTGATTTTATATCTTTACAAACTAAAAATTAATAAAATTAAAGCAATAGTATTAATATTAATTTTTGTGCATGGTTTAGCGGACTACACAATTTTATGGTATCAAACGATATTAATATATATGATAGTCTTTAATTTGAGGGAGGAAATTTGTAATGGCTAAGAAAACAATTTATCTAGCAGGTGGTTGTTT
Source organism: Caviibacter abscessus (assembly GCF_001517835.1). NCBI lineage: Bacteria > Fusobacteriati > Fusobacteriota > Fusobacteriia > Fusobacteriales > Leptotrichiaceae > Caviibacter > Caviibacter abscessus. The sequence goes on along the minus strand of NZ_LOQG01000036.1, from coordinate 126,104 downwards.
TTGGGGAATGCAAGGTTATTTTAGAAGAATACAAGGTATACTTGAAACCTGTGTTGGCTATGTAAATGGCAATACTGAAATAACAAATTATGATTTAATTAAACAAACAGGGCATGCAGAAGCTTTGAAAATAGTATATGATGATGAAATGATAACACTTGGAATAATACTTACACATTTTTTCCAAGTTATAGATCCAACTATTTTAAATAGACAAGGTAATGATGTAGGTGTTCAATATAGAACAGGAATATACTACATAAAAGATGAAGATCTTGAAATGATTGAAAGAATTATGCAATATGAAAGTACAAAGCATATTAAAAAAATAGTTGTCGAAGTACAAAAAGTTAAAAATTTTGCTTTAGCTGAGCAGTATCATCAGGATTATCTTGAAAAAAATAAAGACGGTTATTGTCATATAAATATATCAAAGCCTGTTACTCCAGTTGTAGATTCAAGTTTTTATACTAAAAAAATTGAAAATTTAACTCAGTTACAATATGAGGTTACGCAAGAAAGAGCAACGGAAAAGCCGTTTAATAATGAATATAATGATGTATTTGAAAAAGGAATTTATGTTGACATTACATCAGGAGAACCATTATTTTTATCTAATAAAAAGTTTGAATCTGGTTGTGGCTGGCCTTCATTTTCAGCTCCGATTAATAACGAAGTTATACAGTATAAAACTGATAAAAGTTATGATATGATAAGAACGGAAGTTGTCAGTAAAAGAAGTAATTCTCATTTAGGGCATGTATTTGAAGAATTTAAAGGAACAAGATATTGTATAAATAGTGCTTCATTAAATTTTATACCTATTGATAAAATGAAAAAGCTAGGATATGGGTATTATATTCAGTTTTTATAATTGCACGCACTATATAAATATGGTAATATAATATATATGTATAGAAGGAGAAAATTGATATGGGATTTTTTGCAAATTTATTTTCTAAAAAGAAAGAAGAAGTAGTTACTAAAAATGTAGTAGTATCACCTATTGCAGGAAAAGTAATACCTATTAGTGAAGTACCTGATGAAACATTTGCTTCTAAGATGTTAGGAGACGGTGTAGGAATAGAACCTTTTGCATCAGGAGTAATGGTTGCACCAGCAGACGGTGTAATAAGTCAATTATTTGAAACAGGACATGCTTTTACAATTGAAACAAAGCAAGGAGTAAACATATTAGTTCACTTTGGATTAAATACTGTTGAATTAAAAGGAAAAGGGTTTGAAATAATTGCAAAAGAAGGAGATACTGTTAAAGCAGGAGATCCAATTATTAAATATGATTTAGAATTTTTAAAAGCTAATTCTCCATCAGTTATAACACCGGTAGTTATTTTAGATTCAGATGAATACACTGCTATAAAAACTTTTGAAAATCAAGAAGTTAAAGAAGCTGATCAAACAATAATTGAAGTTGAATTATAAAATAAATGGCGTACTTTTTTAGTATGCCATTAAGTTTTAGATAAGGAGTAAGAAAGTGGCACTGGGGATTACAAAGCTTGATATGGAAAGCCGAAGAAAATTAATATTAGATGGCAATGTGTGGACCACATTATTAATACTTTGCATACCGACAATTATGATGGCGGTAGTACAATCAATGATACCTTTTACAGATGGACTTTTTTTAAATAGAACTTTAGGTCCTGAAAGAACTAGTGCTATAACTTACGCTAAACCCTCAATAGATATAATGATTGGTTTATCACAAGGTCTTGGAGTTGCTGCTATGGCAATGATAGGCCAAATGGTAGGTAAAGGAGATGTTGTAAAAGTAAAAAAAATCTCTCTTCAAATACTTATTTTTTCAATAATTTGTGGAATATTTTTAATACCAGTAAGCATATTAGTGGCATATTATATGTCAACAACGGTTGCAGATATTATGAAAGCGGATGTTTTCATATATATTTGTCTGTATTCTTTTGTTATACCTTTACAATTTTTAGCAGCAATTTTTAATGCTATAAAAAATGCCGAAGGTAATCCAGAATCACCGTTTTATAGAATGATAGTCTTATTAGTGTTAAAAATACTATTTAATTTTATATTTCTAAAAATATTTAATTTTGGCATAAAAGGAGCTGTATTTGCCTCTTTTTGTGCTTATGTAGTTACAGCAATTTGGATGTATTATGACTTGTTTATAAAAAAATATTTATATACACTAGATTTAAGAGAATATAGATATGATGGTGTAATATTAACAGAAGTAATAAGATTAGGAATACCATCAATGTTTAATTTTATGATGATAAATTTAGGCTTTTTATTAATTAATATGGAAATAGAAAATTATGGTAGAGTAGTTTTAGCAGGTCTTGGAATAGCGGGGAATATAAATAGTCTTTGTTTTCAACTTCCGGCTTGTGTAAGTACAACTGTAACTACAATGATAAGTCTTAACATAGGTATAGGAAATGCAACAAAAGCAAAAAAGGTATTTAGAGTTGGAATGATAATAAGTTTAATTATTGCATTTTTAACTACTATAACAGTACTTCCTTTATCATCTATAATAACTAAAATGTTTACATCACAAAAAAATGTATTAGAAGTAGCAAATGAATCACTTAAATACTATACATATTCAATAATTCCATTTGGTATAACTATGATATGTCAAGCAGTTTTTAACGCTGTTGGTAAAACATTTATACCTTTATTTATGGGATTTTTAAGAATATGGTTATTTAGATATTTATTTATAATCTCAACACAAGTATATTTAGGATATTGTTCTGTATTTATGGGAAATTTATTTTCAAATGCTTTAGCAGCAATAGTATTTTTAGTACTTGTAAAAAAACTAAAATGGGAAACAGGTATGAAATATGGAAAAAAATAATGTTTCATATTCAATTAAATTAAAAAAAGAAATATTAAATGTGAAAAATAAAAAAGAAAATGAAGTAATGTCAGAATTATTAGGCTTATTTTTATCAAAAAATAGTTTTACTCAAGATGGTATTTATTTCAAAACAGAAATAAACTATATTGCAAGAAGGGTGTTTGAGAATTTAAAAATGATACCTAATCTTTTCTTTCAATTTAGTTATTCAAGGCATAACAAATTAGGAACACATAACGTTTATGTTATAAAAATAGAAAAGCAAAAAAATAATGAAAATATATATAATGATTTCATAGCACAACTTTTTAATCTTAAAACATATGATGTAACCAAAGCGGAAAATAAGGAGATTACATCTGGTATAATAAGAGGATATTTTTTAAGTTGTGGATATGTTAAGGATCCATTAAAAGGTTATTCATTGGATTTTTTTATAGATACAGAAGATGCTTCAACTTTTTTATATCTATTGTTTTTAAACATGGGTAAAAAAGTATTTCAAACTGAAAAGAAAAATAAAAATATTGTATATATAAGAAATTGTGAAGATATATTAGATACCATAATTTTATTAGGTGGAGTTACTTGTTTTTTTGAATATGAAGAAGTAACTATAAATAAAGAAATATCTTCTAAAATTAATAGAAATATTAATTATGAACTGGCTAATGAAACAAAAAAAATGAAAACATCTTTAGAGCAAGTAGAAATGATTAATAAAATAGATGAAACCATAGGAATAAAAACATTAAGCTATGCTTTGCAAGAAACAGCAAGAGTAAGGCTTGAAAATGAAGATATGTCTCTTGAAGAATTAGCCGGATTACTTAATATTACTAAGTCAGGTATCAGGGGAAGATTTAGAAAATTAAAAGAAATATACGAGGATATTGGTGAATAGTATGGACATGAAAGAATATGAATATAGGAATAATAAGGCAACATATTTTAGAATAAAAAAAGATATGAATGTTGAAATTATAGAACCGTCCTTTTTATTTGAATTAATATATTTTGATGAAATAAAACTTGTAGAAAAGCAATTATCTGAAATAATAATTGAAAAACCAAAAAAAATAAAAAGACAAGCCAATTTAAGCTTAGATGAGTTAAAGGATAGACTTTTTAGGGCTTTGGTAAATAAAGATAAATATCATTGTGTGAATTTGGCAAATGAGCTTATGTTAAGAGATAAAGAAGCACTATTTGATATTTTATACAAACTGTCATTTTTATCGCTTGACGAAAATAAATTAATCAAAACATATTTATTTGAATATCTTGTGAATAATGTAGGATATAAAGACTATATTTTAAAAAATTTAATAGTATATTTCACAAAATCCTGTGCAAATTATGTTGATTTTAAGAATAAAAATATTAAAAAATATTTGGAAAAAAATGTTACAAAACTATATGAGTACATATATACTAAGAATATTAATAAAGTTAAGTTGTATGAAATGGAAGTTTTGGATATAAAAGAAAATATCAAAATGAGTGTTGAAAAAGAAACAATATTTGAAAATTTGGTTAAAAGGGAGAAAATGTTATGATAGATATTAGATTTATTAGAGAAAATCCAGAAATAATAAGAAAAAGCCTTAATGCAAGAAATAGTGACTATCCTTTAGATGAACTACTTTTAATTGATAAAAACAGAAGAGATATATTAGTTGAAGTAGAATCATTAAAAAAACAAAGAAATGATGCAAGTGCTTTAATAGGAAAATATAAAAGAGAAGGCAAAGATGTTAAAGAATTACTTGATGGCATGCAATTAGTAGGTGAAAAAATAAAAGAATACGATGAACAATTAGTTAGAATTGAAGAAAGACTTAATACTTTACTTTATACTATACCTAATAAATTACATGAAAGTACACCTATAGGTAAAGATGAAGATGAAAATATTGAAATTCGTAAATGGGGAGAACCTAGAAAATTTGATTTTGAAGTAAAATCTCATGATGAATTAGGAGTAGAACTTGATATACTTGATTTTGAAAGAGGAGCAAAACTTGGAGGTTCAAGATTTACAGTATATAAAAATCAAGCAGCTAAATTAGAAAGAGCTTTAATAAACTTTATGCTTGATACCCATACATCAGAACATGGATATACTGAAATATTAACACCACAACTTGCTAAAAAAGAAATAATGATGGGTACAGGTCAACTTCCTAAATTTGAAGATGATATGTATAAAATTGAAGGTGAAGAACTATATTTAATACCTACAGCAGAAGTAACTCTAACAAATTTATATAATCAAGAAATACTTGAAGAAGAAGATTTACCTAAATATATGTGTGGATTTACGGCTTGTTTTAGAAAAGAAGCAGGTTCAGGTGGAAAAGATTTAAAAGGACTTATAAGACAACATCAATTTAACAAAGTTGAAATGGTTAAAATAGCACACCCTAAAAACTCATATGAAGAGCTTGAACATATGGTTAATTGTGCTGAAAATATTTTGAAAAAATTAGGTCTACCTTATAGAGTTATATCACTTTGTAGTGGAGATTTAGGATTTTCAGCAGCTAAAACTTATGATTTAGAAGTTTGGGTACCAAGTCAAAATAAATATAGAGAAATATCTTCATGTTCAAATACCGAAGATTTCCAAGCAAGAAGAGCAATGATAAAGTATAGAAGTAAAGATGATAAAAAGAGCTATTTTGTTCATACATTAAATGGTTCAGGTCTTGCAGTTGGAAGAACTTTACTTGCTATAATGGAAAATTATCAACAAAAAGATGGAAGTATATTAATACCTGAGGCATTAATACCTTATATGAATGGACTTAAAGAAATCAGAAAATGAAAAAAATAAAAATATTTGTTGCTTTACTAATGATTATAAACCTAATATTAATACTTGTAGAACTTGAACTTGCAGGATACATATATCATAATGATATACTTGCAAAAAAATATACGGTGCATGGAATTGACATTTCACATCATCAAACAAGAATTAATTGGAGTAAAGTTGATAAGAAATATAAGTTTGTACTTATGAAAGCTACAGAAGGTAAAGATTTTCTTGATAAAGATTTTTCATATAATTGGAATAAAGCACAATTAAACGGTTTTAAAGTTGGAGCATATCATTTCTTTTCTATGAGAAGTAGTGGTATACGCCAAGCAAATTACTATATATCAAAAGTTCCTAAAGTTAATGATAGCTTCCCTCCTATTATAGACGTTGAAGTATCATCAAGACATAAAAAGGAGCTTGTTATATCTCAATTAAAAGATATGATATCTAAACTGGAAGAACATTATGGCAAAAAGGTCATAATTTACGTTGACTATAAAGCGTATAAGTTATTTATAGAAAATGAATTAAAAGATAATCCTATATGGATAAGAGATATTAGATTTTATCCTAATATAAGTGAGGATAACAGATGGATAATTTGGCAATATTCCAATAGAGGTAGAGTTAAAGGTATAGACGGGTTTACAGATAAGAATGTTTTAAGGTATGATGATATAAATTGGTATTTAAAAGGCTTGAAAAAATAGTCTATCTTTGCTAGAATAATAATAACGAATTGTAAAAACAATTATGATATATATTAGGAGGAATAAAATGAAGTATAACTATAAAGACTTAGGTCTGGTTAATACAAGGGAAATGTTTGCAAAAGCGAATAAGGAAGGATATTCAGTACCAGCTTTCAATTTTAATAATTTAGAACAATTACAAGCTATAATTGAAGCATGTGTTGAAATGGGAGCACCTGTAATTTTACAAGTTTCACCAAGTGCTAGAAATTATATAGGAAGAGATATGATACCTTGGATTGCTAAAGCAGCAGTATCATATGTTGAAGCTTCAGGTTCAGATATACCGGTTGCATTACATTTAGATCATGGTCCAAGTTATGAAATAGCTGAAGATTGTATATTAAACGGATTCTCATCAGTAATGATAGATGCTTCAAAATATGACTATGATGAAAATGTGGCAATATCTAAAAAAGTTGCAGATTTTGCTCATAAATATGATGTAACTGTTGAAGCAGAATTAGGTGTATTAGCAGGTATAGAAGATGAAGTATCAGCAGAAGAACACATCTTTACACAACCTAGCGAAGTTGAAGATTTTGTTTCAAAAACAGGTGTTGATTCATTAGCAATAGCAATAGGAACTTCACATGGTGCATACAAATTTAAACCTGGAGATAATCCACATATAAGACTTGATATATTAAAAGAAATTGAACAAAGAATACCTGGATTCCCAATTGTATTACATGGTTCTTCATCAATTCCACAAGAATATGTAAGAATAATAAATGAAAATGGTGGAAAAATAGAAGATGCTATAGGTATACCTGATGACCAATTAAATCTAGCTTCAAAATCAGCAGTTGCTAAAATAAATGTTGATTCAGATGGTAGATTAGCATTTACAGCAGGTGTTAGAAAAGCATTCTTTGATAATCCAGCAGAATTTGACCCAAGAAAATATCTTGCTAAAGGTAAAGAATTTATGAAAAAATACTATAAAGAAAAAATAGTGGATGTTTACGGTGCAGAAGGTGCATACAAAAAGGGTACAGTAAGAAAATAAGAGAAACATAATATAAATAGAAAAGGGTCATTATTTTTATGACCCTTTATTAAATAGGAGAGGAAATAAAATGGCAAAATATGTTTTTGTTACAGGTGGAGTAGTTTCATCATTAGGTAAGGGTATAACGGCAGCATCACTTGGAAGACTTCTTAAAGAGAGAGGTTATCGTGTAACTATGCAAAAATTTGATCCATATATTAATGTTGATCCAGGAACTATGAGTCCATATCAACATGGAGAAGTTTTTGTTACAGTTGACGGTATGGAAACTGACTTGGATTTAGGACACTATGAAAGATTTATCAATGAAGAATTAACAAAATATAGTAATGTTACAAATGGTAAAATAATGTCTAGTATCATATCTAAAGAAAGAAAAGGTGACTATTTAGGAGCAACTGTTCAATATATACCTCATGTAACAGATGAGATTAAAAGAAATATCCTAAAAGCAGGAACTAAAACTGATTCTGATGTTGTAATAACTGAAATAGGTGGAACAATAGGTGATATTGAAAGTACAGCATTTATTGAAGCTATTAGACAATTTAAAAAAGATGTAGGTAGAGAAAATGTTATATACATCCATGTTTCATTATTACCATATTTAAAAGCTGCAAAAGAATTAAAAACAAAACCAACTCAACAAAGCGTTAAAATTATGCAAAGTCTTGGAATAACACCGGATATAATAGTTTTAAGAAGTGAATATAATGTACCGCAAGAAGTTAAGAAAAAAATAGCCCTATTTTGTGATGTAGATGAAAGTTCTGTAATAGAAGCATTAGATGCTGATAATATATATGAATTACCTATTATTATGGAAGATTTAGGATTAGCTGATGAAGTTTGTAAAAAACTAGGTCTTAAAAATGAAAAACCAAGTCTTGAAAAATGGAAAGAAATGGTATACAGATTTAAAAATCCTAAACGCCAAATTAATGTAGCGGTAGTAGGTAAATACGTTGAATTAAAAGATGCGTATATAAGTATACACGAATCAATAGAACATGCAGGTTATAATTATTCTACTAAAGTTAATGTAGATTATTTAAAAGCAGAAGAATTTGATTTAACCGAGTTGAAAAAATATGATGGTATATTAGTTCCAGGTGGATTTGGTGGAAGAGGAATTGAAGGTAAAGTATCTACAGTTAAGTTTGCAAGAGAAAATAATGTTCCTTTTTTAGGAATATGTCTTGGTATGCAAATGGCTACTATCGAATTTGCAAGAAATGTACTTAATTTAAAAGATGCCAGTTCAGAAGAATTTGATGAAAATACTAAAAATCCTGTAATACACTTGATGAAAGCTCAAGAAAATATTACAGATATGGGTGCAACTATGCGTCTTGGAGCTTATCCTTGTGTTTTAAAAGAAGGAAGTATTGCAAGAAAAGCATATGAACAAGAAGTAATACATGAAAGACATAGACATAGATATGAGTTTAATAATAAGTATAAGGCATTATTTGAAGATAATGGATTCATAATTTCAGGTACATCTCCTGATGAAAATTATGTTGAAGTTATTGAAATACCAAATCATCCATACTTTGTTGCAACGCAATATCATCCTGAATTTAAGAGTAGACCTAATAAACCACATCCTTTATTTAAAGCTTGGATAAAAGCAATACTTGATAAAAAGGGAATAGAAACATAATGAAATATATTTACGTTTTTTTTATATCAATGTTACCTTTGATAGAACTTAGAGGTTCTCTAATTTATTCTCAAGCAATAGGACTTCCTATTTATATATCATTTATAGTAGCAATTTTTGGGAATATATTACCGATACCTATAGTATTTCTATTTGCAAGAAAAGTATTAGAATATGGGAAAAATAAAAAATATTTGTCTAAACTGTTTACGCTATTTTTAGAAAAAGGACATAATGCAGGACAAAAATTAACAAAAAAAAGTAAATTTGGAATTTATATAGCACTACTACTTTTTGTAGGGATACCACTTCCAGGAACAGGAGCTTGGACAGGGGCATTAGCCGCAAGTATACTTGATATGGACTTTAAAAAGAGTATGATTTACATATTTTTGGGCTTAATATTAGCAGGAGTTATAATAAGTATATTAAGTGTAGTAGGTTTTAATTTAATTTAAAAGGGAACAAAAGTTCCTTTTTTTGTGCAATAAAAAAAGATTGGCATTTAAGCCAATCTAATATATATTACCATTCATATTTTATACCTGCACTAAATTTACCTGTAACTGTTGTAGTATATTTTTCAAAGTTAAATTTAATTGGAAGTTCAGATGTTGCTGTAAATGTTAATTCTTTAATAGTTTTACATTGTAATTTAACTGATGGAGTTATTGTTAATTCTCCCCAAGAATGTTTTGGACCTGAACCATTACTACCATTACTTTTTGCAACAGCTTTAAGATGAAGTTTAGGACTTAGAGTAATAGGTTCTATAGGTTTATATTTATATTCAGCATAACCTTCTGTTATTATGTTATATCCCAAGGCATTTGGTTTATTAATACTATTTAATTCAGAATCTACTTTAGCTTCTAAAATAACATTTTTTACACCTTCATATTTTACTGAAGCTTTAAGTTGTAAACTAGCCTCTGTTTTTTCATTTAAAGTTAATTTTTCACTAAATTTTAATAGTATATTTTCAAATCCTTTATATTCTACTCCAAATTCACCATAGTATTTAGCTTCATTTTTACCATTTTCAAGATTTCTCCATGTACCTATTAATGTTTCAAATTTAGTATTTTTAACTTGGTTAAATTTAGCGTTTAAATTAGCTGAAACTCCTTTTCCAGTTATTAATTTTTCAGATTCATATTTAGTATTAAATTCAAAATCTGTTTTACCTATAGCAGCATTAAATTTAGCTTCTAAATCAAATTTTCCATCAAATTTTGCAGTTCCTTTTAATGTTGGAGTTATACCTCCAATTTCATGGAATTTATATTCAGCCCAAACCTTTGAATCGCTATTTTTTACGCTTGTATTTTCGATTTTTAATTCTGTCCCAAGTTTAAGTCCTGAACCTTTTATAGCTAGTTCTCCCTTTATTTTTGATTCAAAGTCAGTATTAGATGATGAATTAGTTAATTCTTTTTTTATTGATCCTTGCACTTCAATATTACCCGTCGTTGATGCAACTGATGCTAGTGTAGTTAGTAAAGATATAAATAATATTGTTTTTTTCATTGGTTTCCCCCTACATATTCTTATAAATATTAGTAACAGTATACCCTCAAAAAAATAAAAAAATGTCTTATCTTAGAATTTCCTTAGAAACATATTTAACCTTTTTTATTTGAGGTATTTATTGGTATATTATAACGATATAAATATTAAGGTAAATATTTTAACCATATGATATTTAAGGATTTGTTTCATTTCATTTATTTAATGATAATTTAATTTTTTACCATTTAAAATTTAATCCTAGACTCCCAATACCTTTAGCATTAAGTTCATGTGTGTTTTTTCCATTTAGTTTAACAGGTTTCATTGTAAAATCTGCACCACCATTTGCAAAAATTTCTACGTTTTTATTAATTTCATACGAACAAGTAAGTTCTGGTTTAATTGAATAGTCAAGGTATATGATATTTTCTTTTAAATTTATATTTTGAGCTTTAATAGGTTTTATAAATCCTTCTTTAGCTTCTTTTTCTGTTAGTTCATTACTAAAAATCTTTATTATATAGTCTTTATCAAATTTATAGTAATTCATAGATAAAGTAACAGAGGGAATTAACTTAAATTGTTCCATATTATATGTATAAGAAACCTTAAATTTTGGATTAACTAATAATTCGTGAGTAATTCCTTTTATATAATCATCTTTTGCAATACCAAGCTTTAATCCGTAGTTCATTATCAAAAATTTAATTAAATATGCTTTATTAAGTACAAAATGATCAGTTACTTCATCTATACTAATATCCTGAGTTGATAGTCTATATTTTAAATATATCGAACTGCTTATATTCCAATTATTTATTTCATAATTTGCATATAGTTTTATACTATATTTAAAATTTTGTAAGTTACTGCGTACTTTAAAAACATTTTGATTTTTGACTATTTCTCCAGTTTTTTCAATTCTATGGTTTATATAGTAATTTAATCCAACAGATTCATAATTAAATTCTGTGTCAAATCCTATATTTATATTATCTATTTTTTGATGATAACCTAATTTAGCATACAAAGGTATTATGTAATTAACTTTCTTTTTATTTGTTTGAATTACTTTTCTTCTTGCATCTTGTTCTATTTCCCAATTTTCAAATGTAATAAATTTTTCATAAGGAAGAAACCAACTAAGAGAATTTTGAATGATTGCATTTTTTACATTTTGGTCATTAAATAGTGTGCGTAAAGGAGCTAATTGATATATACTTAAACCTTCCTCTTTAAATGACATTAAAGAATAATTATCATAATATGAAATTTTCATTTTAGGAATTTTACCTTTTTGAGCAAAATCTTTTAATTTTTTTATAACCTTATTATTTAAAAATGTATTTAATCCTTTTTCTATTTTACTTTTTTCATCAGATTCTGGTTTAGATAGAGCAAGAAGTTGTTGAGATTGTGGTGTTTTATATTTAAAAGTGGTTGTTTTTTCAGCTACAAAATATTTTGTTGTAGGTAATAATAAATCGTTTTTAATATTAAGCCTGCATAAAGTCCAGCTTCAAAATGAAATTTTGCATCTTTGTATTTATAATCTGTAAATCCACCTAATTTGATGTTTTCATTAATATAAGAAAGATTTATTCTTCCAAAAATATCTTTTTCATTATTAGAATGTAAAGAAAGTTCATAATTTGTATTAGCATCAACATATTTACCGTTGTAATTAACAATAATTTTATGTCCATTATTATAATTGTATTCAAGTTTTAAATTCTCTTTAGCTAAACATATAGTTATAAAACTAAATAATAAAAGTAATTTTTTCATTTAATTTAAATCCTTTCCTAAAATATATGAGCATAATTTTTTACGTTATATCACAAATGACTATATATGTAAATAAAATGCCTGGAAAGTACAAAAATTCAAGTTTTCAAAGTATTTTTGTTAATTTGTTTCTAAACGTGAACCAAAATGGTTAAATATATTTTTATATTTATACACTTAATGTATATAAGATTATACAAAGAGTTCTATAAAAAAAGTTAAATATCTTCTAAGGAAATTCTAAGATTTGAAATCGTTTTTTTACAAAAAAAGGTATACTTGTGCTAACAATTAGATATAGAATACAATGATAATCTAGGAGGATATTTAAAAATGAAGAAAAGTTTAATATTGTTATCAATTATCAGCACCGCACTATCATATGGTAGTGTAAAAGGGTTCGTTGAAGTAGAAGGAGCAATATCAAGTAAATTATATAAAGATTATAAATCAGAAGAAACAAAGTTAGAAACAAAATTAAAAGGTGAAATAAAAGTAGAAAATACAGGGTTTTCAGCAGGTTTAGAGATTAAATCTAATGGAAATAAAATGTCAGAGTACAATTTTTTCAAAAAAGAAGATTCAAAAGTTTGGGCTAAATATGCTTTCCCTAAATTTTACGGAATAGGAACATCATTAAAAGCAGAAACTAATTTTGATTTAAATACTAAATTTGAATTAGAAGCAAATACTAATGTATCTAATTATGATATTTTTGGTAAATTAAGTTATGGAGCTAAAAAAGTTGTAGAAAAAAATAGAAGTCTTGATGCTGAATTAGGATTTAATTATAAAGGTATAAAAGATGTTGAATTAGGTCTTAAAGCTTTAGGTGGAGTGAAGTTTGATGAAATTAAAGCACACGCAGGATTAGAATTTAATGGTAAATTAAAAACTATACCTTCAACAGAATTAAAATTACAAGTTAAAGCTGTAGAAACAGTAAAGACAGATACCACTAAACATGAAGAATTAAAAGTTGAAATTAGACCTGAAGCGAAATATACAAATATAGTAACAGTAGAAGGTAAATTAGAAGGTGTAATTGCTTATAAAAAGAATGGTAGTAATGTTCTTGAAGGAAGTGTTAAATCTTTAGTTTCAGTTTTATATGATTACAAACCTATAGAAGTTGTTACACTAACTCCTAAATTTACATTAAAAGCAGAACTTACTGATATAAAAGCTATTAACAATTCACAATGGGCTCAAGTTATTTTTGAACCTGAATTAAAGGTTGAATATAGACCAGTTATTGGATTAAAATTAGGTGCTATAGCACAAATGCCTTTAAAGGTTAAATTCCAACCACAAGTAGAAATTAACGGTAAAGGTATCTTATCAGCTAAATATGAATGGTAATATATATTAGATTGGCTTAAACGCCAATCTTTTTTTATCAATAGGGAAAATTTAAGAAAATTGAAATCAAACTATTATAATTTGTAATGGTTTGAAAATAAGAGCTAAAGGTTTTTAGAATTTTTTTAATTATTGAAAATTTTTAATAATAAAAATTTTAATCGTTTAAAATTAGATATGTTTAGAAATGATTGCTATGATCTTATAAAAATAGGTTGAATAGACAAATGCTATTGGTTATATCTAAGTCTGAAATAATGTACGATGAAATATTAAGGAGATTTATGTATTTCTAAATTAGAAGAAGCCAAGAAAAGAACATTTTAAATGAATTTAAAGTTCCACTAAAACAACAATAAGACTTATGTGGATATGTTATTTTAGCAATGGCAAATACTAAAAAGAATGATGAATGGTCGAAGCTACAAATAAATGTATAAGAATACATGATGTTATAGCTTTTATCAGAAGTTTTTACGAAGTTTCATATGCTAATAGGCAATGCATACTTTAGAAATGTAGCTTTTATTGAAGATAATTGGAAAGCAACAAACAGTCCTAGCTACGTGTATTGTTTAACTGACGAAATGTTAGTATTAATTAAAACATATAAATCAAATCAGTGGAAAAAAGAAAAAGATATTTTTTTGAAATCTCATGAAAATTTAATTTATTTATATAGTCCAAAAAAAATAATAAGAAAAATGCCAGATATTATCTCAATCTGAAAATAAAAAAGTATTGCTTATTTTTAAAATTAAGTATATAATAAAAATGTACAATATATTGTTAAATAAAAAACACTTAGAGAGCATAAAAAAGAGAGACTGCAATCTCTCTTTTTTTATATTATTTCGTATGATATAATAATAAAGCACATCTCGAAAGGAGGTGAAGCTATGCTTTCTAAGTGTGTAATACTTATAATTTTAATACTAATTTTTCTTTTATTTCCAAGAATAATATATTAGAATTATTTTAATTAAAAAGGTAGTTGCAGCGACCTTTTATATAAGATTTTAAAATTTCTTGTTAATGGAAACAAAAGGGTAATAATAGACTAGTAACACACATAATCCTAGTATTATACAGTAAAAATCTATAATAATAAACTTTATAATATAGAAATTTCACTGTAAGAAATTGAAGGAATAATTCATATGAATATAAAATTGAAGTTAATAGAATTGGTAAAGTGAGAAGATCTAAACTTTAATACTTAAGGCATAATTCAGAAAAGAAAAAACTGTATTTATTTTATTGAGGCTATAACTTCAGTAGGAATACCAGATCCAAAAAGAATAAAAAAATTGAAAACATGACAGAAAATGTTTATGCTGGGAAAATATATATAACTGCATTTTTAGACTTTAAAATATTTTCATCATCATTAGCATGGGAGATAGAAGTATGGATTAGAGATATGCCAGATAATATGATTCATTTAAATGGAGATAAATAGAAAAAAAGGCAATCATAATAAAAAGGGGCTGTTGCAAAATAAGTCCCCAAAAGGAAGCAAAAATTTAAGCTTCCTTTTTTTTACAAAAAAAGGTACAAAATCCCAACAAAACCTAGTGAAATCAAGGTTTTATGGTATAATGTACCTATGAACAACGTATTTCATTTTAAACTAAATTTAAAAATAAATCAACCTAAATTTTTCAATTTGATACATTTGGAAATTCCTAACAATGATCCTGTAGTGTATAAAAATATTTTGGAGGTGTTAGATCTAAGTTATTTAAATAAAGTATTTTATTACAAAACTAAAGTTCATCCCGTTAGACTTCTTTCTGTGCTTATCTATGCTTTTTCTAATAAAATTAATAATTTAATAAGTTATACAAACAGTTATTACTCAAAAAATTTCGAATCACTTAATGAAATATTATCTTTTTTATCAAGTTTTTGTAAAAGGATATAAAAAACGATAAAGCAAAAGATATTAGAAAAGTCAAAGCAATTCATAGAAAAGAGTTTAATGGGCTTTAATTTAAAAATACATATGCAAAAGAATAAGGATAGATGGAATAATACTGCATAAATTAAAAGAAAAAACACGTAATCTAATAGTATGATTACGAGTTTTTTTGATGAGCTAAAGCATTTTTTATGCTTGCAATAGTCCACTTTATTTTTATCTATCCATTTAAATATTTTTCAAACCAATTTGTAATATTTGTAAGTCTTGAAATTCTTGCTTTTGGTTTACCACTACGAGAAAGTTCGTGGTTTTCATCTTTAAATACAATCATTTTAGAATCAATTCCCATAACTTTAAGAGAATTAAATAATTGATATCCTTGTTCTATAGGACATCTATAATCAGCATCTGCATGTATTATTAGAGTAGGTGTTTTACAATTTTTTATATATTTAAGCGGTGAATAATTCCATAAAGTATCAAAGAAATTGTCATCTTCAAATTTTGTATTGTTTTGATCGCCTGCAAAACAGAATCCTATGTCACTTACACCATACATTGAAGTCCAGTTTGATATTGAACGTTGAGTTACAGCACATTTAAATCTATTTGTTTGTGTTATTATCCAGTTAGTCATAAATCCACCATATGATCCACCTGTAACTCCAAGATTATTTTCATCAATATTAGGATATTTTTCTAAAACAACATCTACAAATTTCATTAAATCTTGATAATCTATAGAACCATATTTTCCTCTGATATCACTGAACTCGTTTCCTCTACCATCAGAACCATGAGGGTTAGTAAACATAACAACATATCCTAAATTTACCCAAACTTGCATTTCATGATAGTATATAGTACTGTAAACAGTTTTAGGTCCTCCATGAATATCAAGTATTGCCTTATATTTTTTCGTATTATCAAAATTTTCAGGTAACATAACAAATCCTGTTATATCACTTCCATTTGAATAGAACTTTATAGCTAAAGGTGTAGCTACATATTTATTTTCAAAAATACTGTCATTAAAATTAGTTATTTTTTCAGATCCTTTATATATTTCTGCTAAATTGTTATTAACAAATGCTAAAGTATAAATATCGTTATTAATCATTGTAAATCCATCAATAGAACCGTTATAATCTGATTCAACAGTTAATTTACCATCATATTTCATAAGTTTTGCTATATTTTCATCTGTTGAGATAAATAAAAGTTTATTTGTTTCATAATCAATTTCAATGTATTTATTTGAACCCATTCTTGCATCAGAACCTGTTGTGTTTCCAAAACGTAAAGGTTCAGAAAACATAAGTTTCATTTCGTTTGTATCACGTGAAATTAAATAAGGTCTTGTGTCTTCGTTTATTCCATAAGTTTTCATATCTGAAGCTAATGTAAAGATATAGTTTTTTGTATATAATACATTAGAAAATCCAAAATCTTTTTTCTCATAAATAACTTTAGTTGTTTTAGTTAATAAGTCATATTCATATATTCCAGAATAAAAATCAAGTTTTTCTTTGAAATTAGATGAAATATATACTATTTTATTTTTATCAATATCAAACGTTGAAACATTGTCATAAACATCATTCATTATAGGTGTTAATTCATTTTGATTTTTATTAAATATGAATAAATGATGTCTTTGGTATGCTGTATAAGTTCCACCATTTTCCCAAAAAGGAATTTCTTCTATTTCAACTTTAAAATTATTTTCAGTTATGTCAGTAATTATTTGTTTTCTCTCATTAGAATTTTTTAAATAAAGATCAGGATATTTCGTATTAATAGTTGCATGAATCAAATAGTTTTCATCATCAATTCTTTTTATATTTAACACAGGTAAAGGTATGCTAAATAATTTTTTTGCTTCTCCTTGTCCTAATGTAAGTTTAAAAAATGTTGAAGTATAATCATCATCATCTTTATTTTTTCTTTTGATTATTATACTATCATCAGTTAACCAATCATTAAATGTAAAAGTGTCATTTTCAATTAAACATATACTTTGATTATCTTTATATAAATATAGATTATTTAAGTACCTATTTTCTTTTACATCTGGAGTTCTTACATTAAATGTAAACATAGTTTTTGATTTGTTAGATTTTAAGTTTGATAAGTATTTAAACTCATTCATTAATTCAATTTGTATTTTTTCCATATTTATGCTCCTTTTTTTAATTTTGTACTTCCCAATATCCATCTTTATTTGAACCTACTCTTACAATATATCCGTTATTTCTTAAATATGATATGTTATTTTGAATAGCTGTTTTCCCAATATCAATTATTTGCATTAATTGTTCTTGCGTAATGTTGGGGTTATTCTTATTTCTTTAAGGATTGTTTTTCTGGTGAGATTTAGTCTTTTGTTTATCATTTTATCCCCAACTTTATTGTTTATCCAATTAAAAGGGATAGTAACGACTATCGAATTTTCTCTAAAATCAAAAACATCTTTACCATATGTATCTATTATTTTTGGGACACCTTTTCCAGAACGTTCACTTATATGTAGTTGTAAAAATATATCTGATAATTTTTGATTAACAGGTATTGATTCTCCAAGAAAAAATCCTTCCATTGTTTGATTAGATGCAAGTTTTCCGTGAGAAAGTATTTCGATTCTATTGCTGTAAATGGTAAACATAGGGGCATTACCATTTATCCATTTATTATGAACAAAAGCATTTATAGTTGCTTCACGAAAGGCATTCATATCAAATAAAGGTACATCTTTTCTTGATAATATTCTGTTTGTTTCATCTACTTGAATAATATTAATAACATCAGCGTATACAAGAACTTGATATAATGATAAAAGTATGCAGGTGTTTCCAAATTCTTTTATTGAGTATAAAGAAGATGATTTTGTTTCTCCGGTAAAAAAATAGAAATTCTAATGGGCATATGGCAATCATCAGATAATAATTGTGCCAGTAAATTATATTTTCCATCTTTTGTAAGTAAATTTAAATTTTTCTTGAAATTTTGTTGATTAAGTGTTATTCCTTTTCCGGAATAATAAGTAAAGAGTCTGTTAAATTTAAGGTCTTGATATTTTGATTCAATATTTTCAATAGATTTTTCTTTAAGATTATCCATAATTTATCCCCCACTTTATTCCCTACATAAATTATATCACTAAGTGGGGGATAAATCAAAAAAATATTTAAATTAGGATAATAGGCGTTTTTTATCTACTATTTTTTTAAAGTTAGACAAAATAACTAAATCGTGATAAAATAGGTGTAATTTATAATTATGGAGGAGAAAAGATGGTAGAAATCAATTTACCTGATGGTAGTTTAAGAGTATTAGAAAATGAAATTTCAGTTATTGAATTTGCTAAAATGCTATCAACAAGTCTTGCTAAAAAGACAGTTGGAGCTATATTTAATGGAGTTCAAGTTGATGTTTCATACACCTTAAAAGAATCTGGAGACCTTCAATTAATAACTATAGAAAGTGAACAAGGAATACATATATTAAGACATAGTACAACACATATAATGGCACAAGCAGTAAAAAGATTATTCCCTGATACTAAACTTGGAATAGGTCCTGTTGTTGAAAATGGATTTTATTATGATTTTGATCCACAAAGACCTTTTACAGATGAAGATCTTGTGAATATTGAAAAAGAAATGAATAAAATAATAAAAGAAAATTATAAGTTTTCAAGACTTGAGCTTTCAAGACAAGAATTAATTGATAAATATAAGGCAGAAAATGAAATTTACAAAGTAGAAATACTTGAAGGACTTGAAGATGAAACTTTAAGTGCTTATACACAAGGAGAATTTTTTGATTTGTGTAGAGGAACACATTTACCTTCAACAGGATATGTAAAAGCATTTAAACTTATGAGTAAAGCAGGAGCTTATTGGAGAGGAAACTCGGATAATAAAATGCTACAAAGAATATACGGAGTTGCTTTCCCTACAAAAGAAGAATTAAATGATTATTTAAAAATGCTTGAAGAAGCAGAAAGAAGAGATCATAGAAAACTAGGTAAACAATTAAATCTATTTTTCCTTGATGAACATGGACCTGGATTTCCTTTCTTTTTACCAAAAGGAATGGATATGTTCTTGAAATTACAAGATTTATGGAGAAAAGAACATGTAAAAGCTGGATATAAAGAAATAAGAACCCCTAATATGTTAGATAGAGAATTATGGGAAACATCAGGGCATTGGAATAATTACAAAGAAAATATGTATACATCTGAAATTGATGATAAAGTTTTTGCTATAAAACCTATGAATTGCCCTGGAACAGTTTTAGCGTATAAGAGTAGTCTTAGATCATATAAAGATTTACCATTAAAACTTGCTGAAATGGGGCATGTACATAGACATGAATTTTCAGGAGCTTTACATGGACTTATGAGAGTTAGAGCATTTACTCAAGATGATACTCATATATTCTGTACTAAAGAGCAAATAGAAGAACAAATAATAGAAATAATTAATTTATATGATAGATATTACAAATTATTTGGATTTACATATCATATTGAGCTATCTACAAGACCTGAAAAATCTATTGGAGAAGATAGCTTATGGGAAATTGCAGAAAATTCACTGTCACAAGCTCTTTTAAAATCAAATAAAGAGTATAAGCTAAATCCTGGAGATGGAGCATTTTATGGACCAAAAATTGACTTTAAAATGAGAGATTCAATAGGAAGAATATGGCAAACAGGAACAATACAATTAGACTTTAATTTACCAAACAGATTTAAAGCAAGTTATATAGGAGCAGATGGAGAAAAACATACTCCGGTTATGATACATAGAGCTTTATATGGAAGTCTTGAAAGATTTATGGGAATACTTATAGAACATTATGCAGGAGCATTTCCTTTATGGCTTGCACCAATACAAGCAAGAATTTTAACTATATCAAAAGAACAAGTTCCATATGCACAAGAACTATATAATAAACTTATTGATTTAGGATTTAAAATAGAGATTGATACAAGAGATGAAAAGATTGGTTATAAGATAAGAGAAGCAAATGTTGAACAAAAAATACCATTACAATTAATAATTGGTAAATCTGAAGTTGAACAAAATACTGTTAATGTTAGACAATATGGAATGCAAGAAAGTAAAACTATGACAATTGATGAATTAATATTAATGTTATCTGAAAGTGTAGAACCTAAATTATAGGAGGTAGTTTATGTATTATGATATAAATGGAGAAAGTGTTGACTTAGAACAACTTATAGGTATAAAAATTAGAGGAAGTTTTTTATGGTTGGCATTTGGACTATTTTTAACTTTTGGTATGATACTTTTAAATTCAAGTGTTGCTTCATTTTATGCTATATTTGAGAAAACATATTCAATCGCTATTATTGTACAAATTATAGGTGGATTTTCACTAGCACTTTTATCGTATAAAGCAAGTGCTGTAGTTTTAAAATCACTTTTTGTACTTTATGCATTAGCAACAGGGCAAACATTAACTCTTATAGCTTTTGCGTATGATTTTAATTCAGTTTTAGCAGTTTTAGGAGGAACAATATTATTATTTACCATCTTGGCTGTATATGGTTATACAACAGAAAGTAATCTTTTAAAGTATAAAACCTTTTTAACTGCTGGGATAATTTCAATAATTATAATAGGGATTATTAATATATTTTTAAAAAGTGATACATTAACTTTTATATTTTCAATTTTAGGTGTAATAGTTTTTGTTATTTACACTGCATATGATACATATATTATAAAAAATAATATAATATATGCGGTTAGACACGGACAAACTGATTTAGTTGATAGAATAGAAATAGTTGGAGCCTTTGCTCTTTATTTAGACTTTATCAATTTATTCTTAAATTTATTAAGATTATTTGGAAAAAGAAGAAAATAGTATTATAGAGAGGTGTTAATAAATCTTTTGATACAGTTAAATTAATTGTATTTGTTTAGTTTTGCTGAAAATCTCTCTATTTTCATGTAAGTATTAAAATTTAGTGTACTAACTATTGCAAAAAAGTTAAAAAAGTTATATAATTCAGTTAAATAAAAGTGGAGGAAATATATGAAACTATTTAATGTATTTAAAGAAGATGATGAAAAAGAAGAAATAAATAATATAGAAACTGAACAAGAATATGTTGCGACTTCAGGGTGTATTAATATAACTAGACCAACATCATATAAAGATGGACAATCACTTATAGAACCGATAAAAAAAGGTAATATAGTTAGTTTTAGTTTGGAGCAATTAAACCAGGAAGAAGGACAAAGATTAATTGATTTTATAGCTGGAGCAACTTATGCGTTAGGTGGAAATATCTCAAAAATAACTGATAAGGTTTTTATTTCAATTCCAAAAGGTATGAAATTAGAGGAGCTTCAGTTGGGGCAAGAAGTATAGAATAGTTAATATTAGGACTTACTTTGTTAAGTCCTATTTTAGAGAGGAACAAAATGTTTATAGATGAAAGTGTAATAACTGTAAAATCAGGTAATGGTGGTGATGGAGCCGCAACTTTTAGAAGAGAAAAATTTGTTCAATTCGGAGGTCCAGATGGTGGAGACGGAGGTAGAGGAGGTTCTATTTATTTTCTTGCTGATCCGAATATGAACACTTTAGTTAATTTTAAAAATATAAAAAGAATAGAAGCAACTAACGGTGAAAAGGGTATGGCTGCAAAATGTACTGGTAAAAATGGTGAAGATGTAGTTATAAAAGTACCTGTTGGAACTATGATAAGAGATTTTGAAACCAATAGATTATTACTTGATATGGATACTCCAAATGAAAAAAAACTTTTACTTAGAGGTGGAGACGGAGGTAGAGGTAATATACACTTTAAAAACTCAATTAGAAAGGCTCCAAGAATTTCTGAAAGTGGAAGACTTGGATATGAGTTAAAAGTAAAATTGGAGCTTAAACTTTTAGCTGATGTTGCTTTGATAGGATATCCAAGTGTAGGTAAATCATCGTTTATAAACAAGGTATCAGCAGCAAAATCTAAGGTTGCAAATTATCATTTCACAACACTAAAGCCTAAATTAGGGTTTGTAAGAATAAATGATGAAGAAAGTTTTGTAATTGCCGATATACCAGGTCTTATAGAAGGAGCTCATCAAGGTGTAGGTTTAGGAGACAAATTTTTAAGACATATAGAAAGATGTAGAGTAATAGTACATATTGTTGATATATCAGCAGTAGATGGTAGAGATCCTAAACAAGATTATATAAAAATAAATGAAGAATTAAAAAAATATAGTGAAAAACTTGCAAATAAAGAGCAGATTATAGTTTTAAATAAAATTGACATGCTATATGATGAGTCAGTTATAGATGATTTTGAAAAATTTGTAGGTAAAAAGGTTTACCCTATATCTGTAATTGCTAACGAAGGAATAAAAGAAGTTATTCAAAAGGCATACTTGTTATTAAAAGAATTACCTAAAGAGGAGCTAGAGAATGTTGATCCTTTAGATGAAGTATTAACTGAGGTTATAGCTAAAAAACAAGATTGGATAATAAAAGAAATAGAACCGCATGTATTTGAAGTTTCAGGTCAAGTTGTAGATAATGTACTTAATAAATATGTATTAGTTGGAGAAGATGGTATAATACAATTTCTACAAATAATGAGAAATATTGGTATGGAAGAAAAATTAATTCAAGCTGGAGTTGTTGAAGGCGATACTGTAGTAATTGAAGGGTATGAATTTGAATATGTATAATGCTATTGTAATTTCAGGACCAACAGCAGTAGGGAAAACGGCACTTTCAATAGAACTTGCAAAAAAATTAAACGCAGTAATAATATCAGCAGATGCTATGCAAGTATATAAGCATATGGATATAGGGACATCAAAAGTTACAAAAGTGGAAATGCAAGGAGTTCCTCACTATATGTTAGATGTTGTAAATCCTGATGAAGATTTTGACTTAGGTATGTATTATGAAATGGTAAATGAAATTTTAAAAAAAGAAAGAAAAATACCAATTTTAACAGGCGGTACCGGTCTTTATATCGCAGCAATAACAAAAGGTCTTACAGCTATGCCTAAAATAGATAAGAAATATAGAGAAGAATTAATGTCAAAAAATATAGAAGATCTTTTAGCAATTCTAGAAGGTAAAGTTGATTTTTCAACTTTTGATGTTAATAATAAAGTAAGAATTATTAGAAAAATTGAAACTTATGGTATTGAATATAATAATATTAAGGGAAATAATCTTAATTTTTTACATATATTTCTTGAAAGAGAAAGGCAAAGCTTATACGATAGAATAAATAAAAGAGTAGACATAATGATAAAAGAAGGGCTTTTAGAAGAGGCTAAGTTTATTTATGATAACTATGATATAAATAGAATTAGAGCTATAGGATACAAAGAACTTTTTTCATATTTTAAAGGAGAAATAACTTTAGAAAAAGCTATAGAAGAAATAAAAAAAAATAGTAGAAGATATGCAAAAAGACAATTTACTTGGTTTAGAAATAAAGATGAATATATAAAATACAATTTAGATGAGCAAAATGAAGAGAATATTATTCAAAAAATACTTGAAAAATTTAGGGAAGGATAATTATGGACATTAATGAATTTTTAACATCGGATAGAATTTCATTTACTTTAAATTCTAGTACAAAAAAAGAAATAATTGAAGAAATAGCAAAACTATTTTTAAATTCTGATGATATAGTAAAAGAAGGAGAATTTAACGTTCTTTTAGAAGATTTATATGACAGAGAAAATCTTTCGTCAACAGGTATGCAAGATGGAATAGCAATACCTCATACCAAATCAAGTGCGATAAATAAAATGGCAATGGCAGTAGTTGTTTCTAAAGAAGGAAAAGATTTTGCAGCTTTAGATGATGAATTATCTAAAATATTTTTTATGATAGTTGCTCCAGAAACAACCAAAAGAGAACATTTAGATATATTGGCTAAAATTGCCAAATTATCTTTTGAAGAAGAAGCTTTACAAAAGCTTATTAATACAAATGACAAAAATGAAATTATAGAAATATTATCTAAATTGTAGGAGTGGTTTATGAGGGAAAGAATTATACTTGGTATAGCAGGAGGAACTGGATCTGGTAAGACTAGTGTTGCAGCATTAATTGTAGAAGATTTGAAAAAGTGGGGTTGTAAAGTTGTTTTACTTGAACAAGATGCGTATTACAAAGACAACAAACATTTATCTTTTGAACAAAGAACAAAATTAAATTATGACCACCCTGATGCAATTGATTTTGATCTACTAATATCACATGTGAAAGCACTAAAAGAGGGTAATAGTATAAGAAAACCCATCTATAGTTTTAAAGAGCATTTAAGACTTCCTGATACTGAAATAGTTAATTCACAGCAAATTATCATTATTGAAGGAATATTAATACTTGCAATTGAAAAATTAAGAGAATTATTAGACATGAAAGTTTTTGTTGACACTGACGATGATGAAAGATTATTAAGAAGAATTGAACGTGACATGAATGAACGTGGAAGAAGTTTTAAAAATATCAAAGAGCAATATATTAATACAGTAAAACCCATGCACTTGGAATTTGTTGAACCTTCAAAAAGATATGCAGATGTAATAATACCTCGTGGTAAAACTAATAAAGTAGGAATTAAAATGGTTACAAGTCGTATCAAATATTTAACTAATAAGAAATAGGAGAACAACTATGAAAAAACTTAATCTAAATGATTACACTACTCTTGAGATGATAGCAACATCAGAAACTATGAGTAGAATAGAATTATCTCGTATATTAGATGTTTCACCGCCAGCAGTTTCAAAAATAATTAAAAAATTACAAGGTAAAAAATTACTGCTAACAGAAGATGAAGTTTTAAAATCTGAAGGTGGAAGACCTAGAATGGCTATAAAAATAAATAAAAAATTTAAAAAAATAATAGGTGTAAATTTAGCCTTGGATTACATTGACACAACAGTTACAAATCTTGATGGAAGTATTATAGAAACGAGAAGAAGAAGTTATCAAAATAATAAATTACAAGATAAATTAATAAAAATAATGGTTGATGAATTAACAGCAAACATTGAAAAACACGGTGAAAAAAATATAGCAGGTATAGGAATATCTGTTGTTGGAATAGTTGACTATGATCAAGGTATAGTTAAAAGTTCAAAAAGTTTTAAAGATAAAAATTTAAAAATACAAGACTATATACAAGATTTATTTAATATACCTGTAATAATTGATAATAATGTAAAAGCAATGCTTAAAGCTGAAAATACATTTTCTAAGAAAAATAAGATAAAAAATGCAATGTTAGTTTATCTAAAGAATGGTATAGGATCTTCATTTTTAATAAATGGAAGTATATTAAGAGGAGCACATTATGCCGCAGGAGAAATAGGTCATGTTACGACTGATTTAAGTGGATTTGCATTTAAATCATCTCTTGAAAATGAATGTATGGATAGTAGTATCATAGATAAAATAAATGAAAAGATAACAAATGAAGAAGAACATCTTGAATATGATGAACCTATACATGAAATATATAAAAAGGCAAATGAAGGAATAGAACCATATAAAAGTGTTATAACAGATTTAGGGCTTAAAGTTGGAACAATATTAGGTAATATTTTAAATGTTTCTGACATAGGAGATTTAATTTTAGCAGGAGAAATTTTAAATACATGTATGACTTTAAATGAAGCATTAATTGCTGGAATGAATAAGTCGATTTCTAGTGAAATATTAAATAAAACATTTGTAAGACCTTCTAGATTAGGTACTGATATAGAAAAATTAGGTTCAGTTTCACTTGTAATGTCAAATCTGTTTTCAGGGAGAAAACTAATTAAATAGGAGAAATGATGAACGAAATAAAATACGTACATTCTACTGATTACGTGGACTTTGAACTAATGGAAAATGCAGTATATGATGAAAAAATGGAATATCCTTTATTTAAATCACAAGCAAGTACAAAATTACATTTTGAAAGTTATCATGATATAAAAATTGAAATACTTAAGTATCCGCTTTCTGTTATAAAACTTACAAGTAAAAATAACGAAAAATTGAATGAATTAAGCGAAATTATAGAAAATAACTGGAAAAATGGATATTCAGATTTTTTAAATGATATACAAGGAAAATACAATAAACTTGATAAGTATACATTTAATGATTCAGTTTATTTAATTTTAAAAAATGATGAGTTTAATGCTAAAAGTATAATATTTCCAAATGGTATATCATCTTTGGAACAATTAGGGTGTATGAATATAACTAAAACTTTAAAATGTGAAATGGAAGAACTTGATCAAAATTTACAAAGTTCAATTAATGTTCAATTAATGCTTGAACTTATGCATGAAAATACAGATATGCAAAAATATATAGAGTTTGTAAAAGAAAATGTTAAAAATGAAGACTTAGATAAATCATTCTTTTTTGATGATTATGTGTATGATTTATTTGCCAAAAATTATGTAGAGTTATTAGAAGAAAATGCACCATACAAATTTAATCAATACGGAAGAAGAGGAATAGTAAGATTTTTAGAACAAATAATAACGGGAGAGGTACACGATGAATGCAGATGTAGTCTTGTTTGATTTAGATGGAACATTAGCTAATACTATACCTGCAATAGCATATGCGTTTAATGAAGTTTTAAAAGAATTTTCATATGATACATATGATGTAACGGAATATAAAAATTTTGTTGGCGGTGGGTTTTATAATCTCTTTGATAGAATAAACAAGTTACAAAATATTAAAGAGGATAAAGAATTTTTTGTATCAAAAGTGAGAAAAGTTTATGCCCAAAATATGTTAAAAGATATAAAACTATATAATGGGATTGATAAATTATTAGATACTTTAGTTGAAAATAAAGTTAAAATAGGAATAGTTACAAATAAAGATCATAATTTAGCTTTAGAACATACAAAAACAATATTATCTAAATGGAATTTTGATTTTGTGATTGGAGCAAGTGAACAAGGGCTTTATCCTACAAAACCTAACTCTTATGGTATAAATTTAGTAATATCTAAAGGATATACAAAAGAAAAAATTGTATTTATAGGAGATATGTCTGTAGATTATATGACAGCTCAAAATGCAGGAGTTAGATATATACATTGTACTTGGGGATATGATAATAAAAATCATTATAAAGAATATGAAGTTTCAGATGTAGATGAAATAATTAAGAGGTTACATGATTAAATACTGTTATAGAAAATTTTGTGAGTATTATTTTCATAAAATAAGTGAAAAAGACTTGCAAAAAGTTTCTGATATTTTAAGTTTTAAAGAATTTGATATATTTAATAATATGGATAGTTATGATAAATACCATTCAATCAATGTGTATAAAAAACTTGAAAATAAAGATATACCAGCTATTTATTTAAAATTGGCTTTGCTTCATGATTGCGGTAAAGAAAACATTTCATTTTGTAAAAGAGTTATTCATAAGTTAGGGTTTAAGACTATATTACGAGAACACCCAAAACTTGGATATAATAAAGTTAAAGATATAAATTTGGAACTTGCAGTATTAATTTCTAAACATCATGATAAAATAGATGATGAATATATGTGCTTATTTCAAGATGCTGATGACAGGAGTTAAAATGAAAATAATTATTAATGAAAATAATGTAAATCAAAGAGTTGATAAAGTTTTATCTCAAGTACTTGAAGTATCAAGAAATAAAATAGCAAATTCAAAAATTTTATGTAATGGGAAACCAGTTAAATTATCATACAAAGTTATGAAAGATGATGAAATAGAAGTTGAGCTGGAAAATAATTTTGAAGAAATAAGCTTAGAGCCTGAAAATATTAAACTTGATATAGTTTATGAAGATGAGTATTTAGTAGTTATAAATAAACCATATAATTTAGTTGTACACCCAAGTGATAGTACAAAAAATAAGACGTTGGTAAATGCTCTTTTATATCATTTTTCAAATTTATCAGATAAATATGAAAATAGAAACGGTATAGTACATAGACTTGATAAAGATACAAGTGGTCTTATCATTATAGCAAAAACTAATGAAGTGCATGATAAATTGGAGTTGATGTTTAAAGAGCATTTAATAAATAAAACGTATATAGCTATACTTCGTGGTAAATATACTAAGATAGATGAGAATATAAGTTCATATATAGGAAGGGATAAAAAAGACAGAAAAAAAATAAGTGAAAATACAAATAATCCTAAACTTGCCATGAGTATTTTTTCTTCTATAAGTTATAATGAAAAGTATTCACTTGTAAAAGTTAAACTTTTAACTGGAAGAACGCATCAAATAAGAGTACATAGTAAAAAAATTAATCATTGTATAGTAGGTGATCACATATATGGTAAAGTTGACAAAATTAACAGACAACAGCTTCACTCATATATGTTGGAATTTACACATCCTATTACAAATGAGAATATGAAAATAATAGCTGATATACCTTCTGATATGAAAGAAAATATTAAAAAGATGGGACTTGAAATAGATTATGCTGGAATATAAAGATAATATTGGAGTAGATGAGGCAGGAAGAGGGCCTCTTCTAGGTTGCGTTGTTGCTTGTTGTGTATATATAAATAAGATTGACAATGAAATTTTTGAAATGATAAATGATTCAAAAAAATTAAGTGAAAGTAAAAGAGATTTTATTTATGATAAATTAAAAGCTTCTGACAATATTTCATATGGCATAGGAATGGCAAGTGAAAATGAAATTGACAAAATAAATATACTAAATGCAACTTTTTTAGCTATGAATAGAGCTTTAGATAATCTTTATAGTAAAAATAAGGCTATTCAAGGTAAGTTAGTAATAGTTGATGGAAATAAATTAATAAAGGGATATAATGGAGCACAAGAATATCTTGTTAAGGGAGATAGCAAAAATTTAAGTATAGCTCTTGCATCAATAATTGCTAAAGTTACAAGAGATAAGATTATGTATGAATATGATAAAATATATCCTAATTACAATATAGCAAATCATAAAGGATATGGAACAAAAAAACATTACGAAGCAATAGAAAAATATGGAATATTACCAATACACAGGAAAACTTTTTTAAAGAAATTTTTAAATAAGGACTGATAGTTATGATAACTTCGCGTTGTATAAAGTGTTCCAATAAAGAACACTATTTAAAAAGTATATACATGTCTACGAAAGAGATAGAAAGTGAAAGTAAATTAATTAATTTATTATCACTTAATAATGAGCTTTTTTATTTAAAAGTATGTGCTCAATGCGGATATACGGAAATTTATTCTGCTAAATTAGTTGATAAAAATTCCAAAAAAACAACTAAGAAAACGTAAGTTTTCAAATATTTTTGTTTAATTTATTTACAAGGGAGATGATAATAGTGGATAGAATATATGAATATATAAAAAAAGATAGTGCTTTAAATCATGCTATGAATTTACTTAGTTTTGATCTTGAAACACAGGCACCTAAACAAGCTATAGAAGGGATTTCAAATACTATGGGAGTTTTATCACAACTTTCGTATTTAAATTTTGTTAATCCTGAATTTAAGGAATTATTATATTCAATAGATACACAAAAATTATCAGATATTGATAAAAAGGTTGTAGAAAAATTAAAGAAAAATGTTTTTGAAAAAATGAGTAAAATTCCAATTGATGAATATTCAAAATATACAGCATTAGTTTCAAAGTCATCATATAACTGGGAAAAATCTAAAAATGAAAATGATTATAATATATTTAAACCTTATTTAAAACAAATAATAGATACAAATAAGAAATTTATAACTTATAGAGGATATAAAGATCATCCATATAATGTTCTTTTAGATGATTTTGAAACTGGTCTTACAGTAGATATTGCAGATAAATTTTTCAATCTTTTAAAAGAAGAATTATCTCCATTTATAATTAAAGTATTAAAACATAAAGATAGTAAAATAGAAGAATGGAAAGAAAAATTAAACAGTAAAACTTATGATATTGAAACTCAGAAAAAGTTGTGTAAAGAATTGGCTCAAATTTTAGGCTTTGACTTTACAAAAGGTGTAATGAGTGAAAGTGAACATCCTTTTACAGTAAATATGAATAATAAAGATGTAAGAATAACAAGTCATTATTATGAACATGATATCTTGTCTGGTATATATTCAGTAGTACATGAAACAGGACACGCAATATATGAGCAACAAATTGCTGATGAATACGATAAAACAAGAATATTAGCTGGCGGTTCTACTATGGGAATACATGAAGCCCAATCAAGATTTTATGAAAATGTAATAGGTAAACAGGAAGAATTTTCATATTTAGTTTATGAGCTTATAGATAAATATTTTGGAATTGAAATTACAAAAGAACAATTGCATTTAGTAATAAATAGTGTAAGTGCAAGTTTTATTAGAACTGATGCAGATGAGCTTACTTATCCTATACATGTGCTTATAAGATATGAAATAGAACGTGAAATGTTAAGTTCTGAAATTGATGTTGATAAATTACCTACAATATGGAATGATATGTATGAAAAATATTTAGGAATTAGACCAGATAGCGATACTATTGGAATTTTACAAGATTCACATTGGAGCGGAGGGCTTTTAGGATATTTTCCTTCGTATGCAATAGGAAGTGCTTATGCGTCTCAAATGTATAATGCAATGTTAAAAAAAGTAAAAGTATCAGAAGCTATAAAACAAAGAGATTTTAGTAAGATAAATGAATTTTTAAGAGAAACTATACACCAATATGGAAGTGCAAAAACGCCGGCTGAATTAATATTTAATTGTTCTAAGGAAGAATTTAATCCACATTATTATGTAGATTATTTAAAAGACAAATTTTCAAAGTTATATAATATAGAAGGTGAATAAAATGACAAAAGATAGTTTAAAGGAATTGGAAGTAAAGGGATTTGCAAGAGAAATAATTGAATTTATAGATGATAGTCCTTGTGCATATCACGTTGTAAAAAACTGTAGCCAAATATTTGAAGAAAATGGCTTTGAAAGATTAGAACCAAATAAAAAATGGGAATTAAAACAAGGTGGAAGATATTTTCTTAAAAAGACAAATACAACTATAATAGGCTTTACTATAGCAAATGAATTAGATATAGAAAAGGGTTTTAAAATATTTGCTTCACATACTGATAGTCCAAGCTTAAGAATAAAACCAAATTCAGAAATTTTAACTAATAATATGATAAGACTTAATACTGAAGTTTATGGAGGGCCTCTTTTATCAACTTGGTTTGATAGACCTATGTCTGTTGCAGGTAGAGTAATAATTAAAAGTAGTGATGTGTATAAACCAAAAACAGTTGCAGTTAAAATAGATGAGCCTATAATGATAATTCCTAATTTAGCTATACATCAAGATAGGGCTGTTAATGAAAAAGGACATCAAATAAATAAACAAAATGAACTTTTACCTATAATTACTTTAGCTAATAATTATTTGGAAAAAGATAACTATCTTTTAAAGTTAATATCTAAAAAATGTAATATTAAATTTGATGATATATTAGATTTTGATTTAATTATGTATCCTATTGAAAAAGGATGTTTAGTAGGAGCAAATGAAGAAATGATTTCAGCAGCAAGACTTGATAATCTATTATCAGTTTATGCTGGTACAATAGGACTGGTTGAATCTGAAAATGAAGCAGGACAAATAAATGTATTTGTAGGTTTTGATAATGAAGAAATAGGAAGTTCAACAAAACAAGGAGCAGATTCAAATTATTTATCAAGCATACTAGAGAGAATAATTTATTCTTTAGGGTATACAAGAGCTGATTATTTAAGAGTATTAAATAATTCATTTATTTTATCAGCTGATGGTGGACATGTAGCTCACCCATCACATCTTAATAAATCAGATATAACAAATCAATGTGAAATGAATAAAGGTATAGCAATAAAGCTAAGTGTAAATCAAAAATATACATCTGATGGTTTTTCTATGGCAGTATTAAAACAAATAGTAAGTGGAACAGATATCAAGTTACAGTATTTTGTAAATAATTCTAATGAAATTGGTGGTTCAACTATAGGACCTTTATCTGCAAGACATTTAGATATTGATTCTGTTGACTTAGGTGTACCTATGCTTTCAATGCATTCAGTAAGAGAACTTTGTGGTATTAATGATGTATTTGATTTAAAAGAATTAGCAAGAGTATATTTTGACAAAAAATAAGGAGGTAAAATTGGAAAAAGACTTGGAGATAATAGGTGTTTCTAAATCGTTTGAAGATGGAGATAAAATTTTAAAAAATGTTAATTTAAATATAAAAAAAGGTGAGTTCTTCTCAATTTTAGGACCATCAGGTTGTGGTAAAACAACATTACTTAGAATGATAGCTGGATTTATTTCTCCAGATGAGGGAGAAATTAAAGTTAATGGTCAAAGAATAGATATTTTGCCACCTAATAAAAGAAATGTAAATACAGTATTTCAAAATTATGCATTGTTTCCGAATATGACTGTATTTGATAATATTGCATTTTCTCTTAAATTAAAGAAATTGCCAAAAGATGAAATAGAAAAAGAAGTAGATAAATATTTAGACTTAGTAGGTCTTAAAAAGTTTAAAAATAAATTTCCACAAGGATTATCTGGGGGACAAAAACAAAGAGTTTCAATAGCTAGAGCTTTGATAAGCAAACCTGAAGTTTTACTTTTAGATGAACCTTTATCAGCACTTGATGCAAAATTAAGACAAAGACTTTTAATTGATCTTGATACAATTCATGATGAAGTTGGAATTACTTTTGTGTTTGTAACTCATGATCAGGAAGAAGCACTTAGTGTATCGGATAGAATAGCAGTTATGAATAATGGAGATATATTACAGGTTGGAACACCAAATGAAATTTATGAAACACCTGCAAATGGATTTGTTGCAGATTTTATTGGAGCAACTAATTTTATAACAGGTGAAATAAAAGAAGTATTTGATAATTATGCACTTGCATTTTCAAATGAAATTGGAGAATTTAAAGTAGAACTTGATAAACCTGTTAAAATTGGAGACAAAGTTAAACTTACGTTAAGACCTGAAAAAATAAAGGTAGATGTAAAGCCTCCTAAAGAAAATGAGAAATATAAGGTTTTATCAGGTGTTGTAGAAGAAGTAATATATACAGGATTTCAAAGTAAATTATTTATAAAAATTGAAGGTTCAAATAGAATAATAAAAGCATTTGACCAACATAGAGAATTTTTAGAAGAAGATGAATTGTTTGAATGGAAAGAGAAGGTGTATTTCTATTGGAATTATGAAGACGCATATCTTGTAGAGGTGATGTAATTGAAAAACCAGAAAGATTTAAGAAATCTATATTATTTACCTCTTACCATATGGATGACTGTGTTTTTTGCAATTCCAACATCTATAATTGTATATTTTAGTTTTTTAAAAAAGGGGCCTTTTGGTGGAATAGCAGGATATACTAAATATTCATTAAAGGCATATAAAGAATTGATAACACCGGAACTTTTAAAAATTGTTTTAAAAACCTTTAATATATCACTTATTATTACAGCTTTAGTAATATTTTTATCAATACCTACGGCTTATTTTATATCAAGATCAAAATATAAAAACTTATGGCTACTTATGATAGTAATACCATTTTGGACTAATTTTTTAGTTAGGATATTTGCACTTATCGGTTTAATAGGTAATAACGGAATAATAAATAAAATGTTTATAAAAATTTTTAATTTATCAGCACCGTTACCATTACTATATAATAGAGTTGCTGTAATTATAGTGAGTGTATATATATTTATGCCTTATGCAATATTACCTTTATATACAGCAATTGAAAAATTTGATTTTTCATTAATAGATGCTGCAAGGGATTTGGGAGCAAGTAAATATCAAGCTTTATATAAAGTGTTTTTACCCGGTATAAAAGGTGGAATTATAACAGCAGTTATATTAACATTTATACCTGCAATAGGTTCTTATGCTGTTCCTGATTTAGTTGGAGGAACAGACGGAATAATGCTTGGAAATGTAATAGCATCTAAAATGTTTGTACTTCGTGATTGGCCGTCAGCATCAGCTATGTCAACACTGTTTATAATTATAACAGTAATTGGAGTGCTTATAAGTGTTAAAGAACAGGACGGTGAGTAATAGTGGATGATAAAAGAAGAGTATCATTATTGTTTTTTGTATTAGTTATGCTATTTTTTTACTTACCTATAGTAATGCTTATAGTACTTTCATTTAATAGTAGTAAGTCATATACATGGAGTTCATTTTCATTAAAATGGTATAAACAATTATTTTTTAATTCTCCTAAGCTGTGGCTTACATTTTGGAGAAGTATATTAATAGCTATAAGTTCATCATTTATATCTGTAATAATTGCAACTTTGGGGTCAATAGGAATAAAATGGTATAATTTTAAAATAAAAAAATATGTTAAAAGTTTATCATATATACCGCTTGTTTTGCCGGATTTAATTATAGGGGTATCTTTGCTTAATTTTTTTAATATGTATAGATCTATACCTCTTGGTATGCTTACTGTATTTATAGCACATACAACATTTAATATACCATTTTCAATTTTTATAATTATGTCAAGATTAGATGAATTTGATTTTTCAATAGTTGAGGCTGCAAGAGATTTAGGAGCAACTGAGTTTCAAGCACTTATAAGAGTAATTATTCCGTCAATGAAACCTGGAATTATATCTGCATTTTTAATGTCATTAACATTATCATTAGATGATTATGTAATTACAAGTTTTGTTACAGGACCAAATTCAGATACATTGCCTATACAAATATATTCAATGTTAAAATTTGGAGTTACGCCTGTAATTAATGCGTTATCAACTATACTAATACTTGGAACATTAATACTTGCAGTATCAAGTCGTAAATTACAAAGATATATGCTTAAATAAACTAAACCTGATGATTCAGGTTTTTTTATTTACAGTAATAATTATTTTCATATAATGAAACTTTATACTGTTAATCCTTGTTATTTTATTAACTTTATTTTTTAAAGCCTGTATTTAGGCAGTTTTAAGTTTTGCATGATTGACTGATAAATAAAAGGGGAATAAAATTAAAAAAAGGTGATAATATGATTAATTTAAAAAATATAAATAAAAACTATGATAATTTTAAACTGAATGTAGACCTATCAATTAATGAGGGTGAAATTTTTGGCATTATCGGTAAATCAGGTAGCGGGAAATCTACGATTTTAAAAATTATACAAGGGCTTATAATACCTGATAAAGGTGATATTCAAATGAAAAAAGACAAAATATCATATGTCTTTCAAGAATATAACTTACTTTATAATAAAACAGTTTATGAAAATGTAGCTTTGCCGCTATTGTTACAAAATAAGGTGATTGATAGCAAAATAAAAAAATATTTATCATTTGTAGGACTTTTAGATAAAGAAAATGAATATATTGCTAATTTATCAGGCGGTCAAAAACAAAGAGTTGCACTTGCAAGAGCATTAGTCACAAAACCAGATATATTACTTTGTGATGAGATAACAAGTGCATTAGACAGTACAACAAAATATGAAATATTAAATTTGATAAATGAAATAAATAAAAAATATTCAACTACTGTTGTAATTGTAACGCATGAATTGGAAGTTGTTAAAAACATTTGCAGTAGAGCAGCTATTATAGATAATGGTAAAATTTTAGATGTAATTAAAGTTGGAAAGTCTAGTAATTTAAATTATCAAAAATCATACACTGAGTATGCAAAGGAGTATTTAAGATAATGGAAATTTTAAAAGCACTTTTTGAAACTTTTATTATGGTATTAATCCCTACTATTTGTGCAATTTTTATAGGTATACCGCTAGGAGCAACTTTATTTTTAACAAATAAAGGAGCAATAAGAGAAAACATGTATTTATATGTCCCAGCCAATATATATATAAATATTGTACGAAGTTTTCCATTTTTGATATTTGTTGTAGTGTTAATACCTGTTACAAGAAAAATATTTGGTACATCTTTTGGGCTTATTCCTGCAAGTTTTCCTATTTGCTTTATAGCAGTAGCACTTTTTGCACGTTTTGTTGAGCAATCATTTCATGATATTGATATAGGTGTAATAGATGCCGCGCTTTCAATGAAAGCTACAACATTTCAAATAGTATGGCACTTTTTATTAGTAGAATCAAGAAGTAGTTTAATTAGAGGACTTACATCATCTATTATAAGTTTTATTTCATATTCAACTGTTATGGGAATAGTTGGAGGTGGCGGTATAGGTGATTATGCAATAAGACATGGTTATTATGAATATGATTTTGCTCTTTTATATAAAATCGTTATCATAATTATAATACTAGTATTTTTTATTCAAACATTAGGAAATAAAATTTCAAAAAAATTAGATAAAAAAAGGAGAGATATTTTGTGATTAAAAAAATAATGACATTACTATTTTCAGCATTATTATTTATTTCTTGTACAATAGAAAATGATAAAACAATAAAAATAGCAACTTCTGTTTATCCTATGGAAGAAATAGTAAAAATTGCTTCTAAAGATTTAGAAAAGAAAGGATATAAGGTAGAAATAAAAGTTTTAACTGATTATGTTACAGCCAATGTAGGTCTTAATGCAAAAGAATTTGATGCAAACTTTCATCAACATGAACCGTTTATGAATATATTTAATGCTAAAAATAATGGAAATCTTGTTAAGATAAAAGCAATATATGACGTATATGTTGGATTTTATTCAAAAAAATATAAGGCAGTAAATGAATTACCAGAAAAAGCTAAGATAGCAATACCAAGTGATCCGACTAATCAAGATAGGGCGTTAAGAATACTGGCAGAGGAAAAACTAATAAGTTTAAAAGAAAAAGATGGACTTTACAAAGTTTCAGATATAGAAAGTTCAGTTAAGAATTTTGAATTTTTAGAAATTAAAATTCCTGCACTTGTTCAAGCATATCAAGAAGCAGATTTAGTATTTAACTGGCCTTCGCATATGTTAAAAATAGGAGTTTCTCCTAAAGATGCACTATTTTTAGAAAAATCTAACAATAATAAATATGCAATAATACTAGCAGCAAGAAATGATAACAAAAACAGTAAAAAAATAAAAGATATTGAAAAAGCAATGGCTTCAGAAGCAGTTAAAGAGTTTTTAAAAGAAAAATATTCAAATGAAGGTTATCCGGTATTTTAAGAATGGGGTTATCCCCATTTTTTTTAGTTAAATTAATAGTAAATCATATATTTATTTGTAATTTATGTAGTATAAATCAATATTATATTTTCAGTTAAATAATATGTAAATAGAAAAACATGTAAAATTCGCCTTTTAATTTTATTAAGGTAAACTCGTATAAATATTTGCTATGAAAACGATTTAATAAAATAAAAATTTAAATATATAAGAATTGAAAGGGCGTGTAGAGATGTTTAAAAATCTTAACTTTAAAAAAGTAGCAATACTTTTATTTGCGTCATCTTTAGTTTATGCAGAAACAAATCAGGGAACCAGTAATAGAATAGAGAAAAATTCCAGTATGACTGCTCGTGATACTGAAGTACAGGTTTTTGGAGAAAATAATAAAATTAATGGACAAGCAAGTAGTGCTTTTGGAAAAGGAAATATAATATATGGACCATATTCAGGAGCGGTTGGATTAAATAACGTATTATACGCAGGAAATTCTTATACAATAGGTAATAATAATAAAGTAAATGAAGAAAATAGAGAATGTAAAGATATAAATAAAATAGGTGAAAAATGCAATAATAATTATGTATTTGGAGAAGCTAATAAAATAGAAGGGCATGATAATAGTGCATTTGGTAAAAGTAATAAGATAAAAGGTAATTATTCTGGAGTTATGGGTATTAATAATATATTAAATGGTAGTAATTCATATATTATTGGTAATAATCATAAAATAAATGAAGGAAATGATAGCAATTCAGGACACGATATTTATGCTTTTGGTGAAAAAATTATAGCCAATACAGGTGTAAAAGATGCGATTGTATTAGGTAAGGAATCAGAAGCAGTTACAAATGCGTTATCAATTGGTAAATCAGGTTCTGAAAGAAAATTAGTTAATCTTAAAGACGGGGAAATAAAAGACGGTTCGCACGATGCTGTAACAGGTTCTCAATTACATAAATTAGCAAATGATCCTGAAAAAGCAACTGGTTTTAGCAAAGAAAATTGGAAAAAGACATTAGGTAATGGAAATATTGAAGAAAATAATACAGATTTTGTAACAGGTAAAACTGTATATGAGTATATGAAAAATATGAAAGGGACAATTAATAATAATAAGTCTTTAACTATTTCAGGAGATGATAAAAATACAGAAACTGAAGTTACAGATAGTGAGATAAAAGTAAAACTTAAAGATACAATAACATTAGGTTCAGATACTGAAAAACAAGTAAAATTAAATGGTCAGGAAGGAAATGTACAAGTTGGAAAAGTCAAAGTTGACGGTGTAAAAGCTGAAATAACAGGACTTAAAAATACAACTTGGGATAAAAGTAATGTAGATGAAAGTAGAGCTGCAACAGAAGGACAATTAAAAAACTTAGCAGAAAAGGGATTAAAATTTGCAGCTAATGAAGGTATTGAACATACTGTAGCCTTAGGAGATACATTTACAATAAAAGGTGACTATAGTGGAAACAACGCAAGTTCTAAAAATATAAAAACAAAAATAGAATCAAATGTATTAAAAATTCAAATGTCTGAAAAACCTGAGTTTGACAGTGTAAAAACAGGAAATACAACTATTGATAATAATGGTGTTAGTTATAATGGAAAAAAATATATAGGGGATACGGGATTAAATGCAAATAATCAAAAAATTACAAATGTAGTAGCAGGTACAGAAGATACAGATGCCGTTAACTTTTATCAAATAAAAGAGCTAAGAAAAGATTTAAGTGGAGGAATTGCAACAGCATCTGCAATGGCAAATATACCTCAAGTAGGAGAAGGTAGATTAGTTTCTATAGGATTTGGAGCTGCTTATTATAATAAACAAGGTGGTTTTGCACTAGGAATAAGTGGAACTGAGCCAAGTAGAAGAATAGTATATAAGCTAAGTGCAGGAATAGATACTAGAAAAGATTTTGTAGTTGGAGCCGGAATAAATGCAAATTTTGGAAACTTAGCAAAACCTGCTATTTCATCAAATCAATCTTATGTAATGGCTGATAGAGAAGAATTTAATAAATTAAAAAATGAAATAAATGAATTAAGAGAAGAAATTAAAAGTATTAAAACAAGTAAATTTGAAGAAAAGCTATATGTAATAGATCAATTTACTAATGATAAATATGTTCCTAAAAATACACAAATAGAAAAATTAAAAGCAATTATAAAAGAAATAAATGAAAAATATTCAGATAGAATAATAGATATAACAGGACATACTGATACAAATGCAAATGAAAAGTATAATCTTGATTTAGGACTTAAAAGAGCAAATAAAATTGTTGATTTAATGATTAAATTAGGACTTAAAAATCCGCAAAATATAAGAAAAGTATCAAGTTTTGGATATAATAATAAAGTGAATAAAAATTTAGCTTCAAATAGAAGAGTTGAAATAATAATTAAATAAAAGCCTGCAAAAACAGGCTTTTTTTTCATGATTTTATATATTTTTTGTAATAAGTATCTACATAAATTGCAATAGCATTATCTCCTGAAACATTTATAGCTGTGCCAAAACTATCTTGTGTTATATATAGTGCAATTAATAAAGAAGCTAATGCACCTTGAGAATCGATACCTACCATAAATAAGAAAGGTAAAGAACTCATTACAGCTCCTCCGGGTGCTCCTGGTGCAGCAACCATAGCTATTGCTAACATACAAATAAATGGAAATATCACAGAAAATGAATGTGGCATATTATTCATAATTAAAATACCCATAATACAACTTGTTAAAGTAATCATGCTACCTGATAAGTGTATAGTAGCACATAATGGTATAACGAAATCAACTATTTCTTCAGAAGTGCCATTTTTTAAACCACATTTTACATTTATAGGTATTGTAGCCGCAGAAGACTGTGTACCTACAGCTGTGAAATAAGCAGGTAATTGATTTTTAATGTATGTAAATGGATTTTTCTTAGTAAATATACCTGCAATTGAAAACATAAAAAGCATATATGCATAGTGTATAGCAAATATACACAAATAAATTTTTACAAATATTTTTATTATTGAAAAAACTTGTCCTGAATACGATAATTCAGAAAATATTCCTAAAATATGTATAGGTAATAACGGAATGACAAAGTTTGACAAAATTTTAGTAACAATCATTTCAAATTCTTCAAAAAAATGAAAAGTATAATTTCCTTTATTTTCCTTTTTTAGGTAACTTATAGTAATACCTATCATAAAGGCAAATATTATTGCTGCGGTAACATCAAGGACAGGTTTTAAAGGTATTGAAAAATATGGATTAACTATTTTTGAGTGAATACCAATTTTTTCACTTAGTCCTTTTATTAAATTTTTATAAAAAAGTGATGCAAATATATATGAACATGTTCCTGCAATTATCGTTGAAATGTAAGCGATGCCGGCAGTAATTCCTAAAAGTTTACCTGCACCATTAGTAAGTCTTGCAATCCCTATTACAACAAATCCTATTATCATAAATGGAATGAAAAAAGATAAAAAACTTCCAAAAAAAATACTAAAAGTTTTAAAAATTCTAATAATTCCAAGTGACATATAAAGTCCTATTATTATACCTAAAATAATAGATAAAATAAGTTTTGGAACTAATCCCATTTTTTTTATCATATATAACCTCCCCTTATTCTTTTGCGAATAATCCTATTATTAATACTGAAACGATAACTAGAAATACTCCTATTAATTGGATAATTCCAAAAACATCTTTGAAAAAAATAACTGCAACAAATAGTGAAACTATTGGTTCAGCAACACTTAAAATTGAGGTTAATTTAGCACTGATGTATCTTATGCTTTCCACAAAAAAATAAAAAGGTATTATTGTTCCGAATATAACCATGAATAAAAATGCAAGTATTACTTTTATATCTGTAAAATGAATAAATATGTTTTTGTTAGGTAAAAAAATAAAAAGTTCAATGCTACCTAATAACATACCATATCCCATAGTAAAAGTAGTGGGCCAACTAAAAAATTCTTTTGCATATAATAAATAAAAAGCGAATCCACAAGCTGTTGTTATTCCCCAAAGTATAGCTTTTTTATCAACAATAAGAGTTTCTAAATTACCGTTTGTAACTACAAGGAAAACAC
Source organism: Caviibacter abscessus (assembly GCF_001517835.1). Lineage (NCBI taxonomy): Bacteria > Fusobacteriati > Fusobacteriota > Fusobacteriia > Fusobacteriales > Leptotrichiaceae > Caviibacter > Caviibacter abscessus. The sequence continues at coordinate 84,021 of NZ_LOQG01000036.1, read as the reverse complement.
CTGCTAATATTGTCAATGTTGAAGCTATTTCATTATTTGTAGGCATTTTCTTTGTTCTTAAACTGATGTATATCATAATAATAAGCGGTGTTGAAAATTGTATTAATGTTGCAAATGGTGCGGAACTATATTGTATAGTTGCAAAAAAAGGCACTTGTACTCCTATCATGCCAAAAACTGAGTATATATATAACTTTAATCTGGTGTTTCGGTCTTGTAACATTTTTTTAGCTTTGTCAAAACCTTCTAAATAAATTCCTATTAATAGTACAATAATACCTGTTAGAAACATTCTTATTGTAACAAGTGGCATATATGTGAAAGTAGAATGTGCAAAAATATATTGTGTAAAATTTCCACCGATTCCCCATAGAGAAGCACTGAAAATTGATAAAATTAGTCCTTTTGTGCGATTGTTCATGTCTCCTCCTAATGGCTATATTTTACCTTTAAATTGATAAAAAAACAAGATTGACTTTTGAAAAAAATGGGATATACTAGTATAAATGAAAGCGTTTGCGTTTAATGAGGAGGGTTTATGATGAGAAAGTTTTTTAACTTATCACTATTATTGTCAATGCTATTTTTTTTGTTGGTAGGTTGTAAGAATAAAACAGAAAATACTACAAATGAAAAAGTAACTATTGATGTATTTCAATTTAAAGTTGAATTTAAAGATAAATTTACAGAAATTGCTAAAGAATATATGAAAGAAAATCCAAATGTTACAATTAATGTAACTACAGTAGGTGGCGGAGATGACTATGGTCCGGCTCTAAAAACAAGATTTTCTTCTGGAAATGAACCTACAATATTTAATGTTGGTGGACCTCAAGATGTAAGTGATTACATGAGTAAATTAGAAGATTTAACAAATGTAAATCTAGCAAAACAAGCATTACCTAAAACTTTAGATGGTGTAACTGTTGATGGAAAAGTTTATGGTTTACCTTTTAATCAAGAAGGATATGGTTTCGTTTACAATAAAGCAGTATTTGAAAAAGCTGGAATTAAAGCGGAAGAAATAACAACTTATGCAAAATTAGTAGAAGCAGTAAACGTATTAGATTCTAAAAAAGCAGAATTAGGTCTTAAAGCGGTATTTGCACTACCTGCAAAAGAAACATGGGTTACAGGACTTCATTTGTCAAATGTGTTCTTATCACCTGAATTTGACGGTAATATAAATAAAGTATTTGAATCAAAAACAGTTGAATTTAAATATGCGAACCAATTTAAAAATATTTTAGATCTACAAAATAAATATTCAGTACAACCAACTGTAAGTTTGGATTACTCACAACAAGTTGAAAAATTATTCTCAACAGGTAAAGTTGCTATGATACAACAAGGTAACTGGATTTTAAATTCAGTAGAACAAATAGATCCAGAATTAGCTAAAAATATAGGATTTATACCTATACATGTTGAAGGTGTTGCTGAAGGTAAATTACCTGTAGGTGTTCCTATGTATTGGGCTATAAATAAAAATAAAGATGAAGCAACTAAAAAAGCAGCTATAGCATTCCTTGAATGGATGTATACTTCTGAAAAAGGAAAAGAATATGTTTTAAATGAATTTAAATTTATACCTGCATACAATGGATATGATGAAACTAAGATATTAGACCCTCTTGCAAAAGATATATATAAGTATTCTAAAGAAGGAAATACAATTAACTGGGTATTTATGGGTTATCCATCAGGTTGGGGAATGAATGTACTTGGTGCTGAAATTCAAAGATATGTAAGTGGTCAAACAACTTGGGAAAAAGTTATTCAAACGGCTAAAGATAGTTGGCAACAAGATAGATAAAATTAATATCTAGGGAGGAGAGGTGTGATTATTTATAATTTATAAATAATCACACAAATTTATAAAATGAAAAGTACATCAAAGAGAAATAGATTATTTTTTTGGCTATTTTTATCTCCTATTTTGTTAGCATTATTTATAGTTGTAATTATTCCTTTATTATATGGTATTTATTATTCATTTACTAATTGGAATGGTATTAATATTCCTGAATTTAAAGGATTTTCAAATTATATGAGAATATTTAAAGATAAAGGATTTAGAGATTCTATAATATTTACCGTTAAATTTGTTATTGCTTCGGTTATAATAATAAATTTTGTAGGTTTATCTCTTGCTTTATTAGTAACGCAAGAAATAAAGGGTAAAACTTTTTTAAGAACTATATTCTTTATGCCTAATTTAATAGGTGGTCTTATACTAGGATTTATATGGCAATTTGTATTTTTAGAAGGTTTTAATTCTTTAGGTGAATTAGTTGGTTTTGAAGCACTTCAAGGCTGGTTATCGACTACAAAAACTGGATTTTGGGGGCTTGTAATTTTAACTGCTTGGCAAATGGCTGGATATATAATGATAATATATATAGCTCATTTGGAAAGTGTTCCAAGTGAACTTGTTGAAGCTGCTAGAATTGATGGAGCAAATCCGTTTCAAATTTTAAGACACATAATATTTCCGCTTGTTGCACCTGCATTTACAGTAAGTATGTTTTTGACGTTATCCAATTCTTTTAAATTGTATGATCAAAATTTATCATTAACAGGTGGAGCACCATTTAATTCTACTCAAATGGTTGCGATGAATATATATAATACGGCATTTGCAGAAAATAAAATGGCATACGCACAAAGTAAAGCTATAATATTTTTCATAGCTGTTGCAGCAATTTCCCTTATACAAGTTTATTATAATAAGAAAAGGGAGGTAGAATTTTAATGAAAAAGTCTAAAATATTTTTAACGTTTTTAGGTTCATTATTAGGAATGCTTTGGTTAGTTCCCTTTTATTTAATGATATCAAATTCTTTTAAAACTAAAAGAGAAATATTTGAATCACCAATAAACTTGCCAAAAGGTATACATATTGATAATTATATAAAAGCAGCAGAAAATTTATCATTTGTTAAAACATTTTTTAATTCAATATTAATAACTGTAGTAAGTATATCAATTATTGTTATATTTTCTTCAATGGCAGCATATGCATTGTCAAGAGTTAAAGGTAAAGTTAGTAATATAATATTTTTTGTCTTTGTTGCAGCAATGTTAATACCATTTCAAGCTGTAATGATACCTCTTATTTCATTATTTGGTAAAGCTCATATGTTAAATAGAGCAGGTCTTATGTTTATGTATTTAGGTTTTGGTTCAAGCTTGTCAATCTTTTTATATCATGGTAGCATAAATGCACTTCCAAGATCACTTGATGAAGCTGCAATTATAGATGGTTGTAATAGATTTCAAGTGTTTTGGTATGTAATATTTCCTGTGTTAAAACCTATAACAGTAACTGTAATGATACTTAATACAATATGGATATGGAATGACTATTTATTACCTTCACTTGTAATAAATAAGACAGGGCTTGAAACTATACCTCTTAAAATGTTCTTTTTCTTTGGAGAGTATACAAAACAATGGCACTTGGCATTAGCAGGATTAACTCTTGCAATAATACCTGTAATAATATTTTATTTTATCGCTCAAAAGCATATTATAAAAGGAGTTACATCAGGTTCAGTTAAATAAGAGGAGATTAATTATTAAATGAAAAATAAAAAAGTTATATATAATTACATATTAAAATTTAAATTACAAAATATATGGTTTCTTTTTTGGTGTTTGTGTGGGCTGCAACAAACGTTTTATCTTCGTTACTATTGACATTTGTTTTAAATGCAATAATTTCTAAAAATTGGAATTTATTTATCTTGATGTCGCTAGCAGATATATTATGTTGGATTGGCGTAAGTTATTCTCAGGCAGTAAAAGATACAATTAAAGAAAGACTTATGCAAGAAGAATTAAATGCTATAAGAGCATACATTTTAACTCCTTTATCAGAAAATGATTACTCTTTATTTAAAAATAACAGTAAATCTGATTATGTATCTTGGTTAATAAATGATATGAATTTATTAAGAGATAACGGTTTTAATCAATTTTACGGAGCTATTGAAAGTATAGTTACTGTATCATTAAATGCTTTTGCAATAATATATATAAATTGGTTACTATTATTAATTGCAATAGCTATGACTGCTTTTGTTTATTATTCATCAAAAATATTTGAAAGCAAGTTATCTAAGGCTACACAAATAGTATCAGATTATTCTAATCGTGTTTTAAACAAGACAAATGATTATATAAATGGTTTTGAAGTTTTTTATCATAATAATCAAACTTCATATTTTAAAAATGAAATTTTATCAAGTTTTAAAAGCTTGATAAATCCTAAAGTTAAATTAACACAAGTTTCAACCATTGCTAATTCTGTATCTATGACAGCTAGTATAATTGCACAAACTATTATGTTTATTGCAACAGGGTATTTAATTATAAAAGGAAAAGTAACAACAGGGGTTATGTTTTCAATAGCTAATTTAACAAGTTGTTTATTTAATTATGCAAGAGGTGCTGCTTACAATATAGTAACATTTAGTGCGACTTCTAAATTACTAGATAAATATATACTTTCTTATGAACAAAAAGAAAATAAGTTAAAATTTGAAAATGAATTGAGTACATATAATTTAAAAGTCTGTTTTGATAATAAAGAGATTAATTATCCTAACTTAAAAATAAAAAAAGGAATGAAAGTTGCTATAATTGGAGAATCAGGATCAGGGAAATCAACATTATTAAAACTTTTAACTGGAGAAATACAAAATTATAGTGGTAATATTTTTATAGATGGAATGGATTATAAAAATATAAGTTTTAGAAGTTTACAAAAAATGGTAGGAATAATATAACAAAAGCCATATATATTTGAAGAAACTTTAAAAGATAATTTATTAATAGGGCGTAATATAAATGAAGAAGTCTTTAATAAATCATTGAAATTATCATATGTAGATGAATTTGCAATGGATAGACTAGATAATGTATTTTTAGATGATTTATCTGGTGGACAAAAACAAAGAATTTCAATAGCTAGAGAAATTATGGGTGAAAAAGATATTTTGATATTAGATGAAAGTACAGCAAGCCTTGACAAGAAAAAAGCTATAGAAATTGAAAAAAATATATTAGCTCAAAAAGACTTAACAATAGTAATGGTTACTCACCACTTATATGATGAAAGTAAACCATATTTTGATGAGATTATAGAGTTAAAATAAGCCTACAATTATCTTGACTTTTAACAAAATCAAGGTATACTATATAAATGAAAACGATTACATGCTAATTGAGGAGGAAAGATGAAATTGAAAAATAAATTGATGTGGCTAGCAATGGCAGGACTAGCTATATTTGTATCTTGCGGTAAAAAAGAAGAATCTACAGGAGCCGCTAAAGGAATTAAAGCAGAAATAACAGTTCAAGCTGAAAAAGAATGGGTTCCTTACTACGAAAAAGCTATAGAAAGAGTAAAAGCAAATAATCCAGAAGCTATTATTAATATTAAAGAAATATCTTCATTTGATCATTTAGGAATTTTAGACTCAACTGATGCTCAAAATGAAGATGTTACTGACGTTTTTGCATATCCATTAGATAGATTAGCTAACTTAATGCAAAAGCAAGCTTTAGCAACATTTGATGCTAAAACAATAGCTGATAGAGTTGGAGGATTTGCGGATTATGAAAAAGGTCTTGGAGGACAATTAAAAGACGGAGATAAATATGTTGGATTCCCATTTAACATTGAAACTTTAATAACATTTGTTAATAAAGTAAATGCGGAAAATGCTAAAGTTGATATAACTAAACCTATTGAAATAACTGCATTACCTGTAAATCAAGCTATGTTACCTGTATTTAATGCATGGTACGGTGTAGCAGTAACTAATTCAGCTGACATAGAATTATTAGGTAAAAAAGATAATAAATTCTTCAGTGATTTAGCAATGGAATATAGCGAATTACCTGCTGAAAAACAAGCAGTTATAAAAGGTATATTTGAATACTGGCAAAAAAATCATCAAGCAAAAACAGCTTTATTTGATTTAAATTCAGGATTTGGATATATGGACGAAGAATTTAAAACAGGTCATTCAGCAGTAGCAAGAATAGAAGGACCATGGTCTACATCTGCTTTAACTTCTCTTGCAGGAGCAGAAAATCTTGAAATATTACCTATAAGCAACTTAACATTTGCTGGAAAAGCATTAAGACACTGGAAAGGTGGATGGGCTTTAGGAATTAATGCAAGAATAGAAGAAGATGCTAATAAATTAGCATTAGCTCAAGAATTAATATCTGAATTAATGAACCCTGCTTATGCGGTAGAATTTTTCAAAACAACTGGAAAAGTTATGGAAAATGTAACAAAAGAAACTTATGAAAAATCAGATTTATCAGCTTCTGAAAAGAAAGTTGTTACTTCAATGTTAGAATCTTATGACAAAGCTGCATACAGACCACTACTTGAAGAATGGGGACAAGTATGGGATACTTGGCAAAATGCAATACTTTCATGGAATGCTAAAAAACCTACAACTGTTGAACATGCATATAAAGAAATACAAGCTTCATTTAAAGCTTTATTAACAAACCTTGGAAAATAAAAAAATGTTAATTGAGTAAGAGTTATTTTTGCTCTTACTCAATTTTATATTATAGGGGAACAATGAATAATAAATTTTACATAAATAAAAAACAGCTGTTAATATTATTAGCTATGGTATTTTTAGTCATAGTTATTGAAAGTTTACAATCACTTGTAATAACAAAAGATATAAATATTTATATACAAAAAATATCAAGGCAGGATTATATTATAGCTAATACTATTAATTATTTTTTTAATATTATAATTTATATATTTTTAGCAATTTATACTTTTATAATACATAAGAAAATAAAAATAGATAAAACATATAAGTTAATATGGTTAATACTTATAGCTTCAAATATTTTATATAAGTTATTTGTATATCCATTAGGAAAAGATTTAATATTTTATTATATAAGTATTATTATGCAAATATTAGTTGCAATATACATAGTAACATTAATAAATCAAGAGAAAGGATAAGTGCGATGATTAGTGAAAAATTATTTGACAGCTATGACATTGAACACGAGAGAAAAAACTTACATCTAAAAGCTAAGGCTTCCGGTGGACAAGACTTGGATTATTTGAAAAAATTAGACGAGTTTTTGAAAAAAGAAAAAGAGTTCAATGATAAATTAAAAAATTTCAAAATAGAAGTTAATGAAGAAACTGGTATATTAAGAAAACTTGCTATAAGACAAGAACTTGCCAAGAAAAAATATGACTTCTATAAAGATTATGTTGAACTTAGTTATGATGCTAAGTATTACTTTGAAGTAAGCTATCTTGAAATGACTAGAATTGGTGAGATTATTTCAAAACATAAAGCTATTAGAGAGACACTTATAAAAATCAATGAGGCTTCAAAAAATATAAAAACTCATATAGAAAACCAAAAACAAAAAGAATATCAAGATGCAATAGCTGAAAAGAAAATACAATTACAAAAAGGTATTGAAGATTTAAAGGCTAAAAAAGAAGAAGGCATTATTTCAGGCAAAGCTTATTCAAATGCTGTAAAAATGCTAAAAAGAGGAATAAAAGATGAACTTGAAATAGTTAAGCTGGCAATACCTAGTGTTGCGTTAAAAAGCGAAAAAAGAAGTTTAGAATACTCTTTAAAACACGATATTAAATCAGATATAAGCATTTTAGAATACGATATTTCAGATATTAGAAGAAGAACTCCTGTAGAAGTTGAAGGTGTAAATAAGGCATTACCTTACTTAACATTACCTATACCAGGACTTGGTCAATTTTTAAATGGTCAATATTTTAAAGCATTGATGGCATTTATAGGAACTTTATTCATTTATTTAGCAGCTATACCTTATGCACTTGGATTTGGGAATTATCAAGGTAAAGGGTTATATGGGCTTTATACTTTAGCACAAAATGGTAAAAAACTTGATAAATCTATGATATTTATGATTGAAGGTATAATTGCCATAATTTTAGTATGTATAGTAGTTGCGATTTTTTACTTATCATTTTATGATGTAAAAAAGGTTTTAAATGATAAATTAAAAGGTGTAAGACCTAGAGTTTTCTTTGAAACAATAGAAAATTTAAAAGAAGAAGGATTACCATATATAGTTGCAACAATTGCATTTATATTAATACTATTTATAGTAATTGTTCCAATAATGACAACAATATTCTTATCATTTACAGGAATGGATCCAAATCATCAATCAAAATTTGGTTGGTTAGGTCTTAATAATTATAAATTATTATTAAAAGGACAAGGAATTGCTGGAGGACCATTCTGGTTAATTATAGGTTGGACATTGATATGGACTTTCGGTGCAACATCACTTGCAGTATTTGTAGGATTTATGTTAGCAATAATTGCAAATAATGAAAGAATAAAAGGTAAGGCTATATTTAGAACAATATATCTTCTACCTTGGGCAGTACCTGCATTTATCACAATTATGTTCTTTAGTATAATGGCTTCATCAACAGGATCTATTACAAGAATATTACATATTATAACAGGAACAGATATACTGATAAAACAAAGTCCAACATATACAAGAATATTCTTGATATTAATGCAAACATGGCTTGGAAGTTCATATGTTTTCTTATTATCAACAGGAGTTTTACAAGCAATACCAAATGACTTGTATGAAGCAGCAGACATGGACGGAGCAACAAATTATCAAAGGCTTACTAAAATAACTGTGCCATTAGTATTGTTTCAAACATCACCTCTTTTAGTTGGTCAATATACATTTAATTTTAATAATTTCTCTGCTATTTACCTATTTAACAGTGGTGGTCCATTCTTACCATCTAAATATGGAAATATAGCAGGATCTACTGATTTATTGATTTCATATATATATAAACTTACAATAGAAAATAGATATCAAGCAGCAGGATCAGCAATTACAATATTTATATCAATAGGACTTATGATAGTAGCTTTTATAGGTTATAAAAATTCTAAGGCATTTAAGGAGGAAAAACTATAATGAAAAAGAAAAATAATAATTTATACTTATCAGATAAACCACCTTTAACACTTGTAGGAAAAATTAACCTAGCTATAAGTTATATACTACTAATTTCTTGGGCTATACTTATAATAGTACCTCTAATTGAAATGGTATTATCATCATTTAATGGGGCACAAGAACAAAATATAATATTAAATGGTAAATTTATGTTTTCATTAAAACATTTTAAATATTTATTTACAAAAACTCTATATTTAAGATGGGTTGTTAATACTTTATATATTGCGTTTTCAACAGCCTTTTTAACATTACTTGTAGTATCATTTACAGGTTATGTTTATTCAAGATTTAGATTTAAAGGTAGAAAACAATCTCTTATGGCAATAATGTTAATACAAGTTATACCTGCATTTGGAGGAATAGTTGCTTACTTTACTATGCACCAAATAATAACTTCAATATTTCCATTTTTCACAAGACAAATGACATTAATATTGATATATGCAATAGGTGGTATAGCAGGAAATACTTTCATATTAAAAGGATATATAGATTCTATATCAACAGAATTAGATGAAGCTGCAAAAATTGATGGTTGTTCAAATATGCAAATATATAGACTTATAGTAATGCCTATTGCAAGACCAATGCTTGCAATTATAGCATTATGGTCATTCATAGGTCCATTTATGGATTACTTACTACCGAAAGTATTACTTACTAATCCAAAAAGTTATACACTTGCAGCAGGTTTATTCACACTTATTACAGACCAAAGAACAATGAATCAACCGGCATTCGCAGCAGGAGGACTGCTAACAGCAATACCTATTGTTTTACTATTTGCAGTATTACAAAAAGAACTAGTATCAGGACTTGCGTCAGGTTCAGTTAAAGGATAGAGGGAGATAAGATGAAAGTAGAATTAAAAAATATTGGTAAAAAGTATGAAGGAAGAGAAAACTTTACAATAAGAAATATTAATTTAGAAATAAATGATAAAGATTTTTGTGTAATACTTGGATCATCAGGTTGTGGAAAAAGTACATTACTTAGAATGATAGCTGGACTTAATTCAATAACTGAAGGTGAATTAGTATTTGGAGATAGAGTGGTAAATAAACTTGCACCAAAAGATAGAAATATTGCAATGGTGTTCCAAAGTTACGCACTATATCCACATATGACAGTTTATGATAATATGGCATTCTCACTTATGATGAGAAAAATAGATAAAAAATTAATTCATGATAGAGTATTAGAAGCTGCAAAAATATTAAAAATAACAGATTATCTATACTCAAAACCTTCAGATATATCAGGAGGACAAAGACAAAGGGTTGCACTTGGGCGTGCTATTGTTAGAAAACCTGATATATTCTTAATGGATGAACCATTATCAAATCTTGATGCAAAACTTCGTGAACACATGAGAGTTGAGCTTGTAAGAATACATCAAAATTTAGGAACAACAACTATTTATGTAACACATGATCAAACAGAAGCTATGACTATGGCAACTAAAATTGTGTTATTAGATAAAGGTGTAATACAACAAGTAGGTAAACCGGAAGATTTCTATAATAGACCAGCAAATTTATTTGTTGCTAAATTTATAGGATCACCTACAATGAATATTATTGAAGGTAAAATTGAAAATGGTTTATTTGTAAGCACAAGTGGAGAAGTTAAAATAGATGCTTATGGTGAAATGAAAGAAAAACTTTCACAATATGAAGGGCAAAATGTAACAGTGGGAATAAGAAGTGAAAGATTCTCATCAGAACAATCAGATATTAATGGATTTGCAGCAAAAATAGATGTAATAGAAATGTTAGGAAAAGAAAAAGCCTTATATGTAAAACTTCAAGATGGAAAACAATTAATAATAACAGTTCCAAGTTATTATGAGTATGAAGTAGGTCAAGTACATAACTTTAAATTTGATGTAGATGGATTACATTTCTTTGATTCAGAAGGTAATAGAATATAAAAGAATGGGGATGTATAACAATTGAAAAGAGTAACAATATCCGATGTTGCCAAAAGAGCTAATGTAAGTATAGCAACTGTTTCAAGAGTAATGTCGAATAGTTCTGTAATTAGTGAATCTACAAAAAAAATTGTAAGACAAGCTATTGAAGAATTGAAATACATTCCAAATTCAATAGCACAAAGCTTGACAAACAGTAATACAAATATTATAGGGATAGTACTTAATTCACAAGATATCGATCCTTTATCAAACAACTTTTTTTCTGAAATAATTAGTAATATAAGCGATAAATTACTTGAAAGTGGATATTACACATTATATATTCATTGTAGCAACAGCGAAAAAGAGATGAATAATATACAAGCCCTGGTTAATAGTAATAGGGTTGATGGATTGATATTTTTAAGAGCATATGAAGATGAGACATTATTTAAGTATTTAAAAGATGTTGATTTTCCATTTGTAATAATAGGAACTCCTAAAAAAATAAATAATTATCTTTGGGTAGATAATGATAATATAAAAACTAGCTACTATATAACAAAGAAAATGATAGAAGAAGGAAGAAGAAAGATATGCTTTTTAGGAGGACCGCAATCTCTTAATGTTACTAAATTTAGATATTGTGGTTATGAAAAAGCATTACATGAATATAGGATTAATGTGATGAAATCAAATGTTCTTGAGTCTACTTTTAATGAAGAGTATGCATATAATCTAATAGAGGAGTTTATAGAACATAAAAAAGTTGATGCAATAATTACAACGGATGATGTGTTTGCAATAGCCGCAACTAAAGTATTACAGGACAAAGGTTTTGGCAATGTAAAAGTAACGGGATATAATAACACTTCACTTAGAAAGTATGGAAGATACAAATTTATGACTGTTGATATAAATGTAAAAGAACTGGGTTCAGCTGCTTGTAAGCTTTTAATAAATAAGCTTAAAAAAGTAGAAAATAAAATCAACTTTAGCATAATTGAAACAAACATAATAGAATAGGAGATTTTAATGGATAAAGAATATGATTACAAAGCAATAAATACAGAAAGAAAAAGTGGAGTTATAATGCACATAAGTTCACTACCGTCAAAATATGGAATAGGGACTTTTGGAGAACAAGCCTATAAATTTTGCGATTTCTTAGTAAAAACTGGTTTACATTATTGGCAAATATTACCTATAGGACCAACAGGATACGGAGATTCACCTTATCAATCATTTTCATCATTTGCAGGAAACCCTTATTTTATTGATTTAGATTTATTAGCTAAAGAAGGGCTTTTAAAAGAAGAAGAATATAAAGATATTTATTTTGGAAATGATACAAGTAGAGTTGATTATGGAACATTATACAATAATAGATTACCAATACTAAAAAAAGCATATAGTAGATTTGAAGATTATAAATCACTTGAAATTTTTGTTAAAGAAAATGAAGATTGGATTTGTGACTATGCTTTATTTATGTCAATAAAAAATCACTTAGGAGGTAATCCTTGGGATACTTGGCCTTGTGATATAAAAAATAGAAAAGATGAAGCAATAAAAGAATATACTGAAAAATTAAAAGATGAAATAAATTATGAATATTTTGTTCAATATATGTTTTACAAGCAATATAATGAATTAAAAAAATATGTAAATAGTAAAGGTATTCAAATAATAGGAGATTTACCAATTTATTGTTCATATGATTCAGTTGATGTATGGGCAAATAAAGAACAATTTTTAGATGATAAAGTTGGAGGATGTCCACCTGATGGATTTTCAGAAGGAGGACAATTATGGGGAAATCCGATATATAATTGGGAATACATGAAAAATGATGGTTATAAATGGTGGGTAAATAGAGTTGAAAAAACTTTAAAACTATTTGATATAACTAGAATAGATCATTTCCGTGGATTTGAAGCTTATTGGTCGATACCTAAAGGAGATATAGATGCTAAAAGAGGAGAATGGGTAAAAGGTCCGGGATATGAACTTTTCAAAAAGATAAAAGAAGAACTTGGAGATATAAAAATAATTGCAGAAGATCTAGGTTATACTACTAAAGAAGTAGTTGAATTTAGAGAACAAACTGGTTTTCCTGGAATGAAAATGATGCAATTTGCATATGATCCAAATAATGAAAGTGATTTTTTACCTCACAACATTGAAAGAAACTGGGCAGCATATGCTAGCACACATGATAGTGATACTGTTAAAGGTTGGTTTGATAATAAACAAGGTTCAGTAGAACTTGATTTTGCAATTGATTATCTAAAATTAACAAAAGAAGAAGGATATGTATGGGGCTTTATTAGAGGAGCTTGGAGTAGTGTAGCCAATATTGCTATAACTCAAATACAAGATTTCTTAGAATTAGATAATTCATCACGTATGAATATTCCTGCAACTTTAGGAAACTGGAGTTGGAGAATAGACGGTTCATTACTTACTGATGAAGTAGCCCAAAAGATTAGAAAAATAAATAAACTTTATTCAAGAGAAAGACATTAATAAAAAAAATTTGACCGCTAAATCTAGAGGTCAATTTTTTTATGACAAAGTATCAATTTTAAGAATTTTTTTGATTGAGATTATAAAAAAGAAAGTTGTAATTTAACAACTTTCCAATATTATTATTTAGTGTTAGCAACTGCGTCAGCTAATTTTTTACCAGCTTTGAATTTAACAATTTTTTTCGCAGGTATGCTGATTACTGAACCATCTTTAGGGTTTCTACCATTTCTAGCTTCTTTAATTTTAGTAGAGAATGATCCCCAACCTACAAATTGAACGTCTCTATCTTCTAATAAATTTTCTTCTATTAAATTTAAGAAGTGATTTAATAATTCTTCAGATCTCTTTTTATTTTCTCCTGATTTAGCTGCGAAAGCTTCAATAAATTCTTTTTTTGACATTTTCTCTAACCTCCTATAAAATATAACTAATTATCTGATAACATTGTAAATAACTGCCGAGACTAGAAATAGAACTGCTACATATTCCGTAAATTTTTCAATTCCATCTTTTTCTTGGTCCAGCACACTTTCTGTTTTAGCAACAGTTTGGCTTTTATCAGGTTGAAGTAATATTACAACTACAAGTATAACTGAGAGTAATATCATAAATATAACTAATAAACTTTTCATGAATTAGCCCTCCTGTCCGGCTAATATTAATTCTTTAAATGAATTAGGTGTAAGACTTGCACCACCTATTAAACCACCGTCAATATCTTCTTGTTTTAATAATTCAACAACATTTTCAGGTTTCATTGAACCACCATATTGAATAGTAATTTCATCGGCAACTTCTTTTGAATAAAGAGAAATTAATAATTCTCTTATAAATTTATGAACTTCTTGAGCCATTTCAGGAGTAGCAGTTTTACCTGTACCTATTGCCCAAACAGGTTCATAAGCAATAACAACGTTTTTAGCTTCATCAGCTGTAACATTTTCCAGTCCACCTAATAATTGAGTTTTTATAATATCATTAGTAATATTACTTTCTCTTTCTTCCAATTTTTCACCAATACATAAAATTGGTTTTAAATTGTGAGCTAAAGCAGATTTTACTTTTTGGTTAATAAATTTATCACATTCTTTATAATATTCTCTTCTTTCTGAATGTCCAAGAATTACATAATCAACACCTAAATCTTTTAACATAAGAGGTGAAATTTCACCAGTATATGCACCTGATTCATTTGGATTCATGTTTTGTGCTGCTATGCTTATTATACTTCCTTTAGTTGCTTCAATTGCTGCGGGTATTGATGTAAAAGGAACACCAACTACAACATTAGCTTTAATATTAGTAATTAATGGTAATAGTTCATTAAAAAAAGTTTTGGTTTCTGAACTCGTTTTATTCATTTTCCAATTTCCTGCTATAATAATTTTTCTCATTTTTTTCCTCCATTAAAATAGCTTTTATTTACATAGTGTAATATTATCATAAAAATAGTATAATTGCAAGATTTTTAAGTACTATAAATATTTTTTTATAACATCTTCAAGTATATTTTCATTATGATTTACTGATACATATTTACATATTTTTTTTATATCATCTAAAGCATTTCCGGCTGCAACAGAAAGACCGGCAAGCTTAAGCATATCTAAATCATTATATGAGTCTCCACATGCAATTATTTCACTTGCATCTATGTTTAATATGTCGCATAAATACTTAATTGTATTACCTTTATTTACATTTATATTAGTAATTTCTAAAAAGTGTGGATTAGATATTGATAGATAATATTTATCTCCAACAATTGTTTTTAATTTTAAATAAAGTTCTTTTATTTTTTCAGGATGTGCAATTATCATGCATTTCATTGTCTTAGTAAAATCAATTGATGATAAGTCCAAAATTTGTTTTGTCTTAAAATTAGTACATTCAACTTCAAGATCAATGTACTCTGTGTATTTATTGTATAAAATTACATCATCGTTATATGTTATAATTGATACATTGTACTCATTAGCTTTATCAAATAGAAAAAAGATATCTTCTTTATTAAGACCTAGAGAAAATATTGTTTCATTTGTTTTGCAATCAGTTATAGCAGCACCGTTGTATGATATTATATATCCACCAAATTTTTCAAGTTGTAGTTGATTTGCAAAATCATTCATAGCAAAAGTTGGTCTTCCACTTGCAAGTACAAATTTTATTCCTTTTTCTTGGGCTTTAATTATACTTTTCATATTTTCCGGTGATATGTTTTTTTGTGATGTAAGTAATGTATCATCCATATCGGTAGCAATTAATTTATACATTATTTTCCTCTTTTCTTGTTATAATGATTTTTTGTATTTTTTTATTTTTTACTTTTTGTATTTTAAAACAGGTATTGTCAATGATAATTTCATCAATACGTTGATTGTCATCAGGAATAAAGCCTAATTTTTCAATTAAAAGTCCACCTACAGAATCATAATAATCAGAATCAAAGTTTGTTTTAAAAAAATCATTTAAATCACTAATTGATAATTCAGCACTGATTAAATATTTATTTTTACCTATTTCTGTTATATCATGAACTTCTTTATCATATTCATCTGTTATTTCTCCAACAACTTCTTCAATTAAATCTTCTAATGTTACTATACCTGAAACTCCGCCATATTCATCAATTAATATTGCAAGATGTTTATTTTGTTTTTTCATTTCAATAAATAAAGAACTTATTTTTTTTGTATCAGGAACAAAATATGCTTCTTTTATTATACTTTCCACTGTGTCTTTAGAATCTCTTGATATTTTTATTAAATCTTTAGTGTGAAGTATACCTATTATATTATCAAGATTATTATCATATACAGGTATTCTTGAATATCTTGTTATATCATCCATATCAAATAGTTTATATATAGGTGTATCATTTGGAATTGCGTATATACTTGGTCTTGGAATCATTACTTCTCTTGCAAATTTTTCATCAAATTCTATTATATTTTCAAGCATCTCTTTTTCATTTTCTTCAAGAGAACCTGAATTAATAACTGCAAGTATTTCTTCTTTTGATATATCATCTTGTGATTTTGATTTTTTCTGTCCAAAAAGACATACAACCATATTTGTTGAAATTGTAAGTATTGCTATAATAGGTGTAAAAATTATAGATATAAATGTGATTATTCCTGCAACTTTAAGTGAAATTTTATATGAGTTTTGCATACCAATTCTTTTTGGAACAAGCTCACCTAATATTAATGTTATGTATGATAATAAAATAGTAATAATAAATACCGATAGTTGTCTTGTATATGGAATATTTAAATTTTCCAAAATTAAATGTAACTTATCTGAAATGCTTATGGCAGCACTTGCAGATGCTAAAAATCCAGATAATGTTATTGCAACTTGTATAGTTGAAAGCATTTTACTTGGTGAATCTATTAATTTTTGCAACCTTATTGCTCTTATATCCTTATTTTCAATTAAAACTTTAAGTTTACTTTTATTGACTGATACTATCGCTATTTCCGCACAAGAAAAAAATCCGTTAATACAGATTAATATCAAAATAAATAGTATCTGCGGCAAAATATCCAATTTTATTCCTCCGTTTTTTTTATAAGTATTCTAGCATATTTTTATAAAAAAGACTAACTCATTAATGAATTAGTCTTTTACATTTATTATTTAATGTAATTTTTAACTTCGTATGGTTTAATGTTCCATATTTCTTTAGCATATTCTTCAATTGTTCTGTCTGAAGTAAATTTACCTGAATTTGCTATATTTTTAAGCATCATCTTAGCCCATTTAGTTTTATCTTTAAAAGCTTTAGATGCTTTTTGTTGAGCTTCTCTGTATTGTGCGAAGTCTTTTAATACGAAATAAGTATCAGGTCTATTTCCGTCAACACCATATAATAATGAGTTACTTAATTCTTTAAATAGTCCTGTATGATTATCATCATAAGTACCATCAGTTAATTGGTCTATAACTTCTTTAAGTCCTTCAACAACGTGGTATTCTTCCATAGGATTGTATTTACCCCATTCTTCAAGTCTTTGAACTTCATCAGAACTTAATCCGAATATAAACTCATTTTCAATTCCAGCTTCTTGAACTATTTCTATGTTTGCACCGTCCATTGTACCTATTGTCATAGCACCATTTAACATAAATTTCATATTTCCTGTACCTGAAGCTTCTTTACTTGCTGTTGAAATTTGTTCTGATAAGTCAGCAGCAGGGAATATTTTTTCAGCTAATGATACACGATAATTTTCTAAGAATACAACTTTAATTTTACCATTTATACTTGCATCGTTGTTTATAGTTTGAGCTACTGTATTTATTAATTTTATGATACCTTTAGCTCTTCTATATCCAGGAGCTGATTTCCCTGCGAATATAAATGTTTTAGGTTCTATGTCAAGTAATGGATTTTCTTTTAATTTATTATATAAATTCATGATATGTAAGACGTTAAGTAATTGTCTCTTATATTCATGTAATCTTTTAACTTGTATGTCAAATATAGAGTTAGGATCTACTTCAACACCTGTTGTATCTAAAATATATTTAGCAAGTTTTTTCTTATTATTTAATTTAATTTCTAATAAATTGTTCAATACTTTTTCATCATCAATATATTTTTCTAATTTTTTAAGTTCTGATAAATCAGTTATCCATTTATCTCCAATAAGACTAGTTATGTATTCTGCTAACTCAGGATTTGCTTTAAGAAGCCATCTTCTTTGAGTAACACCGTTAGTTTTATTTAAGAATTTTTCTGGATATAAATCATACCAGTCTTTTAATTCTTGATGTTTTAAAATTTCTGTATGAAGCTCTGCAACACCGTTTACTTGATGAGAACCAACAATTGCAAGCCAAGCCATTTTAACTTGTCCATTTGCTATTATACTCATTCTGTTTATTCTGTCATAGTCATTACTATATTTTTCTTTTAATTCATTTACAAATCTTCTGTTTATTTCTTCAATGATTTGGTAAATTCTTGGAAGTAAAGGTTGAATTAATGAGATATCCCATTTTTCAAGAGCTTCCGACAAAATAGTATGGTTAGTGTATGCAAATACATTTTTTGATATTTCCCAAGCTTCATCCCAACTTAATTTTTCTTGGTCTAAGAAAATTCTCATAAGTTCAGGTATTCCTACAACAGGGTGAGTATCGTTTAATTGTACTGCAACTTTGTCAGCAAATTTATCAAAATTATTTCCATAAATTGCCTTATATCTTCTAACTATATCTTGTAATGAAGCTGATGTAAAGAAGTATTGTTGTTTAAGTCTAAGCCATTTCCCGCTTCTTTCAGTATCATTTGGATATAGAACTTTTGAAATATCTTCAGCTTCTACAGCTTTTTCAGAAGCAGCCATATATCTTTGAGCATTAAATAATTGTAAATCAAATCCTTCAGGTGATCTTGCTTCCCAAAGTCTTAATGTATTTACAACTCCATTTCCGTAACCTATTATAGGTACATCGTAAGCAATAGCTTTAACATTTTCTGTATTTACTCTTTTATAATATTCTTTTCCTACTTCATCTTTATGTATTTCAATTTGTCCACCAAATTTAATTTCAAATGTTCTATCAAGTCTTATAATAGACCAAGGAGTACCATATTTTGTCCAGTCATCAGGATATTCAACTTGAAAACCATTTTCAATTTTTTGTTCAAACATACCATATTTGTATCTTAAACCATATCCATGTCCTGGTAAGCTTAATGTTGCAAGTGAATCTAGAAAGCAAGCAGCCAATCTACCAAGACCACCATTTCCAAGTCCTGCATCCATTTCATTATCTTCAAGTTTGTCAATATCTACATTCAGTTCAGATAAAACTTCTTTAACAATTTTATCATATTGAAGATTTATTAAATTATTACTTAAATATCTACCCATTAAAAATTCTGCCGACAAATAATACATTTGTTTAACTTTATCTTGTGCTTGTGATTTCTTGCAGTTGTACCATTTTTCAACAATATCGTCCATTGTAGCTCTAGCAACGGCGTAATAAATTTCATATTCATGAGCTTCATCTACAGTTTTACCATATTGTCTTCTTAATGCAAGTTCAACTTTTTCCTTTAGTTGATCTTTTGTAATCGTTTGCATAATTCCTCCATTTAAAAATTTAGTAAACTATTTCACTAAATTCAGTATTATATCTTTTTCTCAAATATTTTAACATTTGTAAACCATAAAAGTCAATATTACCATAATATAAAATCTCTGAAATAGTCTTATCTATTAAGATATATTCAATTATTTTTTTTATTTTTGTTATATTATTTTTTGTAATACCATTGGGTAAAAATATCTTAGATTCTCTGTCACTAATTTTTTTAAGAAGTATTAAATTTATGTTTTCATTTTTTAAATTTAAAAGTTTATTTATTATATGTATCTGATTTTTAGCTTCAACATAAGTATCATAAAAATCCTTATAATGAATTAAATCAATGAAATTAAGAGTGTTAATCATTATACAAGAATGTTCATTTATTTTTTCATTTATGAAAAATTTAATATTATATATATTATTTTCATTATTAACTTTAAATAGTGTATATTTTATTATAGCATCATCTATTTTTTTTAGATTTTCAAAAATTTCTTGTACATTTATACTATTATCTACTTTATAGTCTAAAATAAAGTAATTATATGAATCATCATCTAATGAAATGGGTATATAATTATATGGCTTTCCATATTCTCTAAGATGATTAAGTATATTTTTTCTTGATAAATAAAAATAAGGGACACTTGTATCAAGTGTTATTTTAATATAGTAATAAGTTTTATCTTTGTTTTTAATGTATAAATCATTTGAAAATTTTTTATCGTAATCAATTAATTCGCTTTCAATTTTTTTTATTTTACTATTATCTTGTTTTATCCCGATATCTTTGTAACTTGAGTAGAGTTGTTCTATTTTTGATAATACGGAAAATAAGTCATACTTAAATTCAAAAAACAAAAATTTATTTCTATCAATATTTAAAAATATCTTTTTTATGTTACTTAATAAATCAATATCATGTATATTGGTTAATGAAAATGTGTCATTTTCAAGTTTATTTATCTTTTTTATACATATTTGAAAATCAATTTCTTCAGGATTTACAATTTTTAGTAAAAAGTCTGATATTTCACGTATTATTTTTATATCATTTTCTAAAATAGAATCAAAATTATTAGTTTTCATATTTTACACCTTTTTGTAAATATTTATTAAAATCTATGATATATGCTCTTTTATTATCCTTTAAAAGACAATCTCCTATGTACATGTTTGAATCAACTTGAAGAGGTCTAACAAATATTTGTTCTTGATACAAAAGATCATCTGTTAAAAATACATGTCTTTGATTTTTTATAACAACAGTAAGTGCTTTTATAGCTTCATTGTACATATTAATAATTGGAAGTTCAGCTTCTTTATTTTTATAATACATAAAATTGTTAGTTGTAAAAGTATTAGTTATAAAAAAGTCTGAAATATCTTCTATACACTTTGTTTCAATAGCATAATAGTTTTCTTTAATTTTAACAATAGTTGCATTAAGTATTAAAAATTGTAACGGTATTTTGGCAACATATGTAATTTCATCATTTTCGTTGCGTCTTATATACATTTTACCGTTTAAATTTTTAGAAGTGTTATAAAAATTAAGAAGAGCTAGTTCTCTTTCTTTTATTTCGTAATCTTTAGAAGAAGCTAAAAAATCATTTGTAAACATCATATTGTATATTTCATTTTTTGAATAAACATTACTTTCTTCAATAATTTTTTGTTCCAAAAATCTTTCTATTATTTTATTGTAATTTAATTTATGATTATGAGCACTTATTTCTATTTTTAATTGATTAAATTCTTGCTTTAATAGTAAATATATGTTAAATACATTATTTTTAGAGTAATTAAGTTCAATATTTTTTCTGTCAACTTCAGCTAAAATTATATTATAAATCACATCTATTAATGCTGATTTTATGTTGAAAAATAGGATTTTATCAAGTTTTAAATCAACAATTTTAAAATTTAATTTTAAATCTAAACCAAATAATTGACCGTATTCTTTTAATGTTTTATCCATTTTATTTAATTGTTCTTCTAAGTCAACAATTCTAAGATTTACAGTTTCCTTTTTTAAAAAATATTTAGTTAGAGAAAGCTCTTTTAATAATTTAGAGTATTTTTCTTTTTTTTCTTCATCTAAATATTTTGTCATTTCTTGAAATTCTTTTCTTATAAAAAACAATTTATCTATACTGTTTACTAATTTATCAATTTGTTTTGTGTTTATAACAATATCTTCGTTATTTTTCAAATTGTTTTCAACAGTAATATTAAATTTATCTATAAAGTTATATGTCTCTAAAAAAAGGGATATATCTTTTTGATTTTTTGCATTTATATGATAATTTAAATAACAGTTAAGTTTTAACTCATTGTAGTATTCAATAGAATTGTTTTCATAAAATATGAAATTTTCATCTAAAACATCAAACTTTTCATTAAATGTATCAATAAATTCCATTACTTTATTATTAGATAAATCAATATCTTTTTTTAAAAATATCTTTATTTTATAATTCATTTATTTCACCTAATTTACAAAGAGTTTAAAAATATAAAAAGCAAAAGGTAGAACAAATAAAGCACTGTCAAATCTATCTAAAAAACCACCATGCCCTAATAAAATTTTACCACTGTCTTTTATACCAAATTCTCTTTTTAATTTTGATTCAAATAGATCACCTAGAACTGCTAAAGCAGTAACTATAAAAGCAAATATTATCATTTCATATTTTGAATCAAAGATTTTAACTTTTAGCACAGGTGTATTTATTATTTTAGAAATTAATATTGAAGCGTAATAAAGGATGTGTTCATAACTAAAACAAAGTAATAAAGTTCCCAGAAAACCACCTAAAAGACCTTCTATTGATTTATTAGGAGATATTCTTGAAAATTTATGTTTTCCAAGTGTCATACCGAAAATATATGCGAATGTATCACAAACCCATATTAAGCAAAATACAAAAAGAAGTAGTGCTCCACCATTTTCTAATTGTTTAATTTTAATTGTGTAAGTAAAAGAAAAGGCTATGTATAAAATACCAAAAAAAGTAAAAGATAATTTCTCAATAGCTTTTTCTATTTTATTTGTACTTATTTGAAGAACCGCTAATATTAAAGCGGAAAATATTAAAAGTAGCACCGGATTTTTTCTATAATAAACAAATATAGGAATTAAAAATCCTACAAGTATACCGTAATAATCATATACTGCAATGGATTTTCTTTTAAACATCTCGTATAATTCAAATAACGAAAAAACTATAATAACTTCGGTAAATATTAAAATTGATATATTTGTACTTAAAAAACTATATATTAAAAATGGTATAAAAATAAATAAAAAAGTTCTATTTAACATTTAATCCTCCATATCTTCTATCTTTTTTTGAGTAATATTCTATTGCCTTTTTTAGTTCATCTTTATTAAAATCAGGCCACAATACATCAGTGAAATATAGTTCACTATATGAGATTTGCCAAAGTAAAAAATTACTTATTCTAGTTTCTCCGCCTGTTCTAATAACTAAATCAGGATCAGGAATTTTAGGAGAATAAAGATAATTTTGAAATTCATAAGTATCAATAAATTCTTTTTTATCCTTTATTATCTTATTTATTGCCTCTATAATTTCTTGTCTTCCACCATAATTAAAGCAAATATTAAAAACCATTTTTTTGTTGTTTTTTAAATACTCGCAAGTTTCATTTATTTTATTTAATAATTTATCAGGAATCATATTTGTAGAACCTGAAACAACTAATTTTACATTTTTATCCATTAGATCATTTTTTTTATTTTCCAGATATGAATAAAATAGTTTTAATATAGTTGATACTTCTATTGATGACCTTTTCCAATTTTCTGTTGAGAAAGCATAGACTGAAAGATAAGATATTCCTAATTCAAGACAATCTTTTATTGTATTTTCTAAAACTTGTGCTCCAATTTTATGCCCATAACTTCTACTACCGTTATACTGTTTTCCCCAACGACCATTTCCGTCCATAATAATAGCGATGTGCTTTGGTATATTATCCATTATTTTCCTCCGAAAGAAGAGATATTAAATAATTTTTAACTTCTAAGGGTCTAATATCTAATTTTATTATTTCTTCTTTTGTAAACATATTAAAAATTTGATTATCTTGACTATAGTTATCTAAATTTTTCAGACTTTTAATATTTATAATGTATAAAAAAAGATATTCGTGATAATTATTTCCATTTCTTGAAAAAAAGTTTTCTAAAATATATGGTTTTGATATTATTTCAATATGTTCATTTGTTTCTTCAAAATATTCTCTTATCAAAGCGTTACTACTTGATTCACCAAGTTTTATTCTTCCTCCGGGTAAGTTATAAAAAGTAGAGTCTTTATGTCTATTAAATAGCACTTTATTATTCTTTATATAAATACCGGCAACTCTGACATTTAAAGTTATATCATTAAATTTAAAATTAATATCCAATTTTATCTCCCCTTTTAATATGAATTATATCAAAAAAACATGGTCTTTACCATGAAAATTTAGAGATAAAATACAAAAGAATATGGTATAATATAAAATAAGGATGTGATTTTATCTCTTTGATTAAAATTGAAAACCTAAGCTTTTCATATTATGGATATATAAATCCTATATTTGATAACGTATCATTTTATTTTGATACTAATTGGAAAATCAACACTATTCTAAATTACTTTTAAATGAAGAAGTTTATAATGGAAAAATAAATAAAAGTGTAGATTTTATTAAATTTCCACCAAATATAACTGATAATTCAAAATTGGGTATAGAATTGTTTCAGGAATTAACATCATATGAACAAGAGTGGAAATTATTTAAAGAGCTTAATTTATTAAATCTAGAGGAAGATATTATTTATAGAGAATTTAGAATTTTATCAAAAGGAAAACAAACAAAAGTTCTTTTGGCAATTTTATTTACTAAAGAAAATGGATTTTTACTTATTGATGAACCTACAAATCATTTAGATATGGCTGGCAGAAAAATTGTAAGTGAATATTTGAAAAATAAGAAAGGTTTTTTACTTATTTCTCATGACAGAGATTTTTTAGATGGGTGTATAAATCATATTATTTCAATTAACAGAAATTCTATTGATGTTCAAACAGGTAATTTTACATCTTGGTATGAAAATAAAATGAGAAAAGATCAATTTGAAATTAGTAAAAATGATAAATTAAAAGGTTAAAAGAATCTGCAAGACAAAGTAAAGTTTGGCCTGATAAAATTGAAAAAACAAAAAATGGAGTAACTATATCAGGTTTAAGATCTGATAAAGGGTATATCGGACATCAGTCAGCTAAAATGATGAAAAGGTCAAAGAATTTAGAAAATAGACAAAATAAGGCGATAGAAGAAAAACAAAATTTATTAAAGGATATTGAAACAAAAGAAACTTTAATATTAAATTCACTACATTATCACAAAAATGAGTTAGTATCAGTAAATAGCTTGTTGGCATATTATGGAGAAAAACAGGTATTAAATAATGTGAGTTTTGAAATAAAACGAGGCGATAGGGTAGCAATATATGGTCAAAATGGAAGCGGAAAATCAACATTAATTAAAATATTATTAGGACTAAATTGTAATTATACAGGAGAGATAAAATTAGCAAGTAATTTGAAAATATCATATATACCTCAAGATACATCTGATTTAACTGGGAGTTTAAATAGCTACATTCAAAACAAAATGTTGATGAAACTTTGTGTAAGACAATTCTTAGAAAATTAGATTTTTCAAGAGAACTATTTGAAGTGGAAATGCAAAATTATAGTGATGGACAAAAAAAGAAAGTATTAATTGCAATAAGTTTAGCAAAACCTGCTCATTTATTTATTTGGGACGAATCACTTAATTATATAGATGTAATTTCAAGAATACAGATTGAAGAAATTATAAAAGAGGTAAATCCAACTTTAATATTTGTAGAACATGATAGAAAATTTGTTAAAGATATAGCTAATAAAGTAATAGAGTTAAAATAAAGTGAAAGGAGAAGAAAATTACAATGGCAGGAATGGTAAAAGAAGAGTTTAAAGAGGAAGTATTAACAGAATTATCTTGGATAATGAATGTAATTGATGACTTATGTACTAAGACAAATTTAGAAACTTATGAAACTGTTCTAATTAAAAATAGAGTGCAAATGCAAGAAGAAAAAGCTATTAATAAATTTATTTTTTTTAACTTTAAAAATCTTGATACCATTACAATTGATAAAACGCAAGAGATGATAGCTAAGTACTATTATGAAATGACAAAAAGAAAATGGTCTCTTTCTGATGAAGTAGTTCAAAAATTAATAAGTCTTAAACTTCAACAATTAAAAAGGAGAATATGATGTATAGTAAAAAATTATTTAAAATATCTATTTTTATAGGAGTAATTGGATTAGCAATACTTTTACTAATTGTTTTTTCTGGAGTAGTTTACCCAAATCAGTTTTTTAAAATATTTATGCCAATAGGATTGCTATTGATGTTTATAAGTTTTGTGATGTGTTTTGTAAGTTGGATTTTAATGATTAAAGATGCAGTAGCATCTAAAAATTATAAGTCAGCATGGGTTATATTTTTTATAGGAATGATGATTATAATCATTCAATTATTTAAAATTATATTTAGATAAAATTCAGTAAATCAAAAAGGGTTTACTGTTTTTTTATTAAAATAAATGCATTTGTTAAATTTGTAAATACCTTTAAAATATGATAAAATAATATAAAAAATGAAATGTTTGTAGTAAGTAATTTTAGAAGTTTTTTATAAAAAAGCTTGTAATGTTATTTGCTCACATTTCATTAATTTTAGGAGGATATAATGTTTGAAAACGAAAAAAATTATGAAATTAGAATGGGCGACAGTATTGTAAAAATTAATACCGGCAAAGTTGCAAGACAGGCATCAGGTTCTGTTATGATAACTTGTGGTAAGACTACATTACTTGTTACAGCTACAAGATCAAAAGATGTAAAAGAAGGACAAGATTTTTTTCCTTTAACAGTAGATTATATTGAAAAATTTTATGCTTCAGGTAAATTTCCTGGTGGATTTATTAAAAGAGAATCAAAACCTTCAACAGAAGAAATACTTATTTCAAGACTTGTTGATAGACCAATAAGACCTTTATTTCCAGAAGGATTTTTAAATGCTGTACATATTGTTTTAAATGTTGTTTCATTTGACGGGATTAACATGCCTGAAAATCTTGCAACTTTAGGTGCTTCAATGGCTTTATCATTATCAGATATACCATTTAATGGACCTGTTGCAGGAGTAACTGTTGGATATGTTGATGGAGAATATGTTTTAAATCCAACAAAAGAACAACAGGAAAATAGTAAAATTTATTTATCTGTTGCAGGAACAAAGGAAGCTATAACAATGGTTGAAGCTTGGTCTAATGAAGTTAGTGAAGAACAAATGCTTGGAGCTATTTTATTTGGACACGAAAATATTAAGGCAATATGTGGCCAACAAGAAGATATAATAAAAGAACTTTCAATACAAAAATACGAGTTTGAAGTTCCTCAAATAGATGATAAAGTAAAAGAATTTTTAAATAGCTATGAAAAAGAATTAAAGGATGCTATTTTAGTTCCCGGTAAGCAAGCAAAACAAGATGCTATTGATGATTTGGAAGAAAAGCTTCTTGAAATATTCTTGGAAAAAGTTGCAAGAGAACTTGCAGAAAAAGAATTAAAAGAAAAAGATATAAATGATGTTATTGATAAATTATTAAATAATAATCAAAAAAGTATCAAAGCATTTGAAAAAGAATTTAAAACTTATTACCACGATTTAGAAAAGAAAATTGTGAGAGAATTAATAATATTTGAAAAATATAGACCAGATGGAAGAAGTATAGAACAAATAAGACCAATAAATGCAAAAGTAGATGTGCTGGATATGCCTCATGGTTCAGCTTTATTTACTAGAGGAGAAACACAATCTCTTTCTACGGTAACTTTAGGTTCT
Source organism: Caviibacter abscessus (assembly GCF_001517835.1). Taxonomy (NCBI): domain Bacteria; kingdom Fusobacteriati; phylum Fusobacteriota; class Fusobacteriia; order Fusobacteriales; family Leptotrichiaceae; genus Caviibacter; species Caviibacter abscessus. The sequence continues at coordinate 56,412 of NZ_LOQG01000036.1, read as the reverse complement.
AAAGAAGATGAGCAAATTGTAGATGGTATGGAAGATGAAAAGAGAAAGAAATTCTTCTTACATTATAATTTCCCTCCATTTTCTGTTGGAGAAGCTGGATTTATGAAAGCTCCTGGAAGAAGAGAATTAGGACATGGAAACTTAGCTGAAAGAGCATTAAAAGCAGTTATGCCAAGTGAAGATGATTTTCCATATACTGTAAGGGTAGTATCAGACATAACTGAATCAAATGGTTCATCATCACAAGCATCAATTTGTGGTGGTTCTCTAGCACTTATGGCTGCTGGTGTTCCTATAAAGGGAACAGTTGCTGGAATAGCAATGGGACTTATTAAAGAAAAAGATGAATATACAGTTTTAACAGATATACAAGGACTTGAAGATCATTTAGGAGATATGGACTTTAAAGTTGCAGGTACAAAACAAGGAATAACAGCTATACAAATGGATATAAAAATAGAAGGTATAACTGAAGAAATTATGAGAATAGCCTTAAATCAAGCACATAAAGCAAGATTTGAAATTATTGATATAATGGAAAAAGAAATAGCTGAACCAAGACCTTATTTATCAGAAAATGCACCTAAAATTATTAATCTTAGAATAGATCCTTCTACAATAGCAGGATTAATAGGACCTGCTGGAAAAGTTATTAAATCTATAATAGAAGAAACTCAAGTTTCAATAGATATAGAAGATGATGGAAGAGTAAGTATATTTGGAAAAGATGCAGATATGATGCAAAGAGCCTTGGAGTTAGTAAATCAATATACACTTATAGTGGAATTAGGTAAAGAATACATAGGTAAGGTAGTTAAATTAGCTAAATTTGGGGCTTTTGTAGAAATAGTTCCAGGAAAAGAAGGGCTTTTACATATTTCTGAAATAAGTGAAAAAAGAGTAAAAAATGTAGAAGATGAATTAAAAGAAGGTCAAATAGTAACTGTTAAAGTAATAAACCTAGATCAAGATGGTAAATTTAGCTTGAGTATGAAACAAGTAGGTAAAACAGAACAAGTTACTTGCGAAAGCGGAAAGGAAGAGTAGTTATGTTAGATTTTAGTAAAATGAATTTACCAAATAAACTTACAGTATTAAGATTGGTACTTGTTATTCCGTTTATTGTGTTTTTTGATATGGCATTAAGTTCAAGATTTATAATATTTAATTATTTTGGAAGAACATTTGCTTTAAGTATATTTTTAATTGCAATAGCTACAGATTATTTGGACGGCAAGATAGCAAGAGAAACAGGTGAAGTTACAGATTTTGGTAAGATAATGGATCCTATTGCGGATAAATTGTTAACATTTTCTTGCATGTTTGTTTTGTTAAAACATAATTTAATAAGTTTAATATTCGTTTTAATAATTTTAACAAGAGAATTAATAGTCACAGCTGAAAGAGCTGTAGCAGCTTCAAGAGGTGCCGGTGCAATACCTGCATCACAACTTGGGAAATATAAGACGGTTGCAACATATATTGCATTAAGTATAGCAATAATTTTACCGAATTTCTTATTTTTTAAATTTGTAAATTCTTTGATATTAGTACCGGCAGTATTTTTAACAGTAATATCAGGTATTGAGTATCACAATCAAGCAAAAAAATATTTTGACAGTGAGTTATAAGGAGATAAAATTGAAATTTTACCAAGAAACAATAGAACAGGTTTTAAGTGAATTAAAAACTGATATTAAGCAAGGTTTAACAAATGAACAAGCTAAAGAAAGACTTTTGGAAAATGGTGAAAATAAATTGGAAGAGGGCAAAACAAAAAGTGTTTTAGCCCTTTTATTTGAACAATTAAAAGATGTTTTAGTTTGTGTTTTATTAGCTTCAGCAGCACTTACAGTAATAGTTAAACATGAATATATTGATGCTATTATTATATTAGCTGTGGTAGTAATTAATGCAGTAGTTGGTGTAGTACAAGAATTAAAAGCTGAAAAAGCATTAAATGCTTTGAAAAATATGACTTCACCTAAAGCTGTGGTTATAAGAAACGGGGTTAGTTTAGAAATAGATTCAAAAGATGTTGTTGTAGGAGACATAGTTGCACTTGATGCAGGTAGATACGTACCGGCAGATTTAAGACTTATTGAAAGCGTAAATCTTCAAATAGAAGAGAGCAGTTTTACTGGAGAATCTGTTCCTGCACAAAAAAATGCAAATGATGTATTAACTAAAGATGTAAGTATTGCTGATATGACTAATATGGCATTTATGTCAACTTTAGTTACATATGGTCGTGGAATAGGTATTGTAGTTGCAACAGGAAATAATACTAAAATAGGAGATATAGCGAAATTACTTAATGAAGAAGAAGATAAAACGCCTCTTCAAAAGAAAATGAATAAATTAGGTCAAACTTTAGGGTATGGTGCAATAGTAATATGTTTTTTCATTTTCATTATTGGAGTATTACAAGGTAGAGAAATGATTGAAATGTTTGTTACTGCTATAAGTCTTGCAGTAGCAGCTATACCTGAAGGTCTTGTTGCAATAATTGCAATAGTTCTTGCAATGGGTGTTACAAGAATGTCTAAAAAAAATGCAATAATAAAAAAATTGCCTGCTGTTGAAACACTGGGTTCTGTAAATTTTATTTGTTCTGATAAAACAGGAACACTTACACAAAATAAAATGACAGTTGTTAAATCATATTTTAAAGCAGATAGTGAATATGACTTAATTAAATCGTTAATTTTATGTTCAGATGCAGATATAGTTGATGACATGCCTATAGGAGATCCGACTGAAGTTGCCTTTATTTCGTATGGCATAAAAAATGAAATGTATAAAAAACAATTAAATGATAAGTTTTTAAGAATTGGAGAAGTACCATTTGATTCTGATAGAAAATTAATGTCAACATTAAATAAAGAAAATGATGGATATAGAGTACATACCAAAGGGGCAATAGATAATTTACTAAAAATATGTCCTCATATTCTTGTAGGAAGTGAAATATTAGAATTATCACAGGATCAAAAAGATGAGATTTTAAATATTGCAAATTCTATGTCTGATGAAGCACTTCGTGTAATTGGTGTTGCCTATAAAGATACTAATGATAATATATCTCAAGATGAATATGAAAAAGATTTAGTATTAATCGGTATGGTAGGAATGATAGATCCACCAAGACTTGAGGTAAAAGATTCAATAAAAAAGGCACATCAAGCTGGAATAAATGTTGTTATGATAACAGGAGATCACAAGAATACAGCATTTGCAATTGCTAAAGAGTTGAACATAACAAAAGATATTAATGCTTGTATGACAGGTACTGAGTTAGAAAAAATGACTGATGAAAAATTGAAAGAAGTAGTAAGTAAATACAGAGTATTTGCAAGAGTTTCTCCTGAACATAAAGTTAGAATAGTAAAAGCTTTAAAATCAAATGGAAATATAGTATCAATGACAGGTGATGGAGTAAATGATGCACCTTCATTAAAAATTGCTGATATAGGTGTTGCAATGGGAATAACAGGTACTGATGTTGCAAAGGGTGCAAGTGATATGATACTTACAGATGATAATTTTACAACAATAGTAACAGCTATTGAAGAGGGTAGAAATATATATAATAATATAAAAAAATCAATAATGTTTTTACTTTCTTGTAATATAGGGGAAGTTATTTCAATATTATTTGCAACTTTATTAGGTTTACCTATACCTCTTCTTGCTTCGCAAATATTATGGGTAAATCTTGTAACAGATACTTTTCCAGCACTTGCACTTGGTGTTGATAAATCAAAAATAGACGTTATGAATAAGCCGCCAAGAAATGCAAACGAAAGTTTTTTTGCACAAGGAGCTTGGTTTAGAGCAATAGTTGGGGGAATGTTAATAGGTATTTTAACACTACTTGCATTTGTAATAGGATTATTTGAACAGGGTGTTCCTTTAAATAATTTAATAAGTGCAGGAAAACATCAGCTAGCTTATGCTAGAACAATGTCATTTATAGTATTGACAATATCACAGCTATTTTATGCATATACTATGAGAAATGACAAGGAATCAATATTTAAAGTTGGGATATTTTCAAATAAATATTTAAATTATTCTTTAATTATCGGTGTAGTATTACAATTTTCATTAATATCAATTCCATTTTTAGCAAAAGCATTTAATTTAATGTCTCTTACATTTATGGATTTAGATATAGTAATTGGATTTACATTAATACCGTTAATTGTAAATGAACTTATAAAAAAATATATTAAATTTGGAGAAAAATAAAATGAAAAAAGTATTATTTGTGCTATTATTATTGGGTTTTGTATCTTGTGGAAAAAAAGAAGAAAAGCAAACAGTTAATAACACAGATACTAAAAATATAGTTCCAATAGAAATTGTAAAAAATGATTTAGAAGAAAATAAAGAAAATACTTTATTTCAAGGTTCTTTTGAAAAAAATTATGAAAAATATACACAAACTTTTACTGACGCACAAAAAGAAATATTAACTAAAGATGGAATAAATTTTGATAAGTTGGGATATGTAATATTTTTATCTCAAAGTGGTGATAAGGAAGCAATATTAACTCTTGCACAAATATATGGAAAATATCAATTTAAGGAAAAATATATAAGTGTGCTTGAGCTTGGTAAAAAATACAATATAGAAGAAGCTTTATATGGTCTTACTATATATTATTTAAATGATAAAAATTTAGATAAAGCACTTGAAAATGCAAACTTATTGCCAAATAAAAAAGAGTATAAAAATATTAAAGCACAGATAAATCAAAATTTAGGTGTTATAGCACTACAAAAAAAGGATTTTGAAAAAGCAATAACTTATTTGAAAAAAGCATATGAAAATGGAGAAAAAAAAGTAGATTTACAACTTGCATTTGCATATGCAAATTTAAATAAAAATGAGGAAGCAAAAACTTGGCTTGAAAAAGGATATAAAAGAGGGGAAAAATCAGTTGGGTATGATTTAGCAGCAATGTATTTTAATTCAGGAGAACATGAAAAAGCATTGCCACTACTTTTAGAGCAACATAAGCTTGGTCATAAAGAATTGGAGCTTGCAATAGGAATTTCATATAACAGCAAGGGAGATAATGAAAATGCAATTAAATGGCTTGAAATGGCTAAAAATAATGGGAATGAACAAGCAAAATTAATTTTAGATGAAATCAATAAACAAAATTCTAAAAAAGAAGGTAGTTATGATGTCGGCGAGTAAACAGACATTATTAGTTTCAATTATATTTTTTTATTTAAACACATTTTCAGAATTAACTTCAAATTTATATTACAGAATTGAAAATAAGTATAGTGTACCTGTATCGTATTTGAAAATAGAAAATAATGATATATATAAATCGTATTTACTTGCAGATGATGAAAAGATATTGGTAGAAGATAATATAGATGAAATGAGACCTCTTGCGTCATTAACAAAGATAATGACAGCTATTGTTGCACTTGATAATATAAAAGATTTGAATGAAAAAATAAAAGTAACGAAAAAACAAGCCAGCATACCTTATGGTGCAAAAATTAAGGCAGGGCAAGTATATACAGTTGAAGAATTACTTAAATTAATTTTAATAAAGTCAACAAATGCGGCAGCTCAAGTTTTAGCGGATTATGTATCACCTGATTTTGTAAGTTTAATGAATGAAAAAGCACGTGAAATAGGAATAGAAGATTTGCATTATTGCAGTGTACATGGTTTACCTCCTAGTTACACAAATTCTTGTATGGATATGGGAAGTGCAAGAGCTATACTTAAACTATCAAAATATGCTATTAAAAATTATGAACCAATAGCAGAAATAGTAAAAATAAAAAACATAAGAGTTAAAAATCAGGAATTAGAGAATACAAACGATTTATTAGAAAATTTAAATGGAATAAAAGGAATTAAAACCGGTTATCATAATAGTTCAAAATATAATATATCAATTTATTATGAAAATAATGATGATAAATTATTTGAAGTTATATTAGGTAGTGATAATCCTACAAATAGAAGTTTAATTACAAGCAAAGTAATACAAAATTATGAAGATGTTGGGGGAATAAAATGAGATCATATTTATTTAAAATAGGTTTTTTTGAACTTCGTATATACAGTCTTATGTATATAATTGCACTACTTTTAGCTATTTATATTGCAAAAAGAGATGATGTTATAAAGAAAAAAGGAATAACAAGTGTAAAAGATATAGAAGATTTTGCTGTAACAGCGTTATTTTCTGGACTTATAGGTGCAAGAATATATTATGTTCTTTTTAGATGGGATTATTATGGACAAAATATAGCAGATATAATTGCTGTTTGGAAGGGCGGTTTAGCAATCCATGGAGGAATAATAGGTGGATTAATAGGTGCATATATTTTTTCAAAAATTAAAGGATATAAACTATTTGATTTAACTGATATGTCTGTAGGGCCTTTAATACTAGGTCAAGCATTAGGTAGAATAGGTAATTTTGCAAATGGAGAAATACATGGAGTTCCAACATTTACCCCTCTAAAAGTAATATTTACAGGAACGTTTTCAAAATGGTGGGAATATTACAATTCGTTGCCATTAGCTGAACAAGCGAATTATAAAACAAATGTTCCTTGGGGTGTAGTATTTCCGCAAGATACTCCGGCAGGAATTGAATTTCCGTCATACCCATTACATCCAGCAATGATATATGAAATGATACTTAATTTTATAGCATTTTTATTAATTTGGTTTTTCTTTAGAAAAAAAGAATACAAATCAGGTATTTTAACAATGATATATCTAATAGCTTATGGAATTATAAGGGTATTTGTAAGTACATTTAGAGCTGAAGATTTAAGATTTTATGGAATTAGAGCTCCTTATTTAATTAGCTTTATCATGATAATTATAGGAATAATTGGAATATGGAAGATAAATACCAAGAAGCAATAAATAATTTTTTAAATTTGGAAAAAGCTATTGAAATGCTTGGAGAAATAGCTGATGAAGATGATAGAGCATGTTTTACACTTGCAAATATTTATTTAGATTTTAAAAATTATGATAAAGCTAATACCTATCTTTATAAAAGCTATAAAAATGGTAATATCAGAAGTCACTATAATTATGTTATGTTTTTAATGGAAGTAAAAAAAGATATGAAAAATGCCCAAATAATATTAGAAGAACTAAAAGAAAAAGATTTAGGACTTTATTATTTCTTAAAAGCAAGAATGACTGATGATATAAATGAATATATTTTAGCATATAATGAAGGAGTAAATGCAGCTGCACTTATTATTGCAAATAAATACGAAAATGAGAAAAATATAAAAGAGGCATTAAAATACTATAAATTATCTGATGATTACATTGCAAAAGAGTCAATTGTGCGTTTAGAAAAAAATAATAAAAAATCATTTTTAAATTCTATAACTGAATTTTTAAAAAATTTAATAAGCAAGTAAAAATAAATGTTAAAATACATCTTGACAAATTTATCCTATGAGGTATACTATCACTAAGAGAAAAAAATAATTTGTGGAGGTATATGATGAAAGCAGTCATAGTAAACCAAGAAGGAACAGGTATTGAACTTGTTGAAAAGGAAATAAGAGGTTTAAAATATGGAGAAGCTCTTGTTGATGTAGAATTTTGTGGAGTTTGTCATACTGATTTACACGTAGCACATGGAGATTTTGGGAAAGTTCCAGGTAGAGTATTAGGGCATGAAGGTGTTGGAGTAGTAAGTGAAGTAGCGGAAGGTGTTACAGCACTTAAAGTTGGAGATAGAGTAAGTATTGCTTGGTTCTTCAAAGGTTGTGGATCTTGTGAATATTGTAATACGGGAAGAGAAACTTTATGTAGAACAGTTCTTAATGCAGGATATTCAGCAGATGGTGGAATGGCAACTCAATGTATAGTACCTGCTGATTATGCAGTTAAAGTACCTGAAGGATTAGATCCAGCTCAAGCAAGTAGTATAACTTGTGCAGGTGTTACAGTTTATGCAGCAATAAAAGCAGCTAAATTAAAACCTTGTCAATGGATAGTATGCTACGGAGCAGGAGGACTTGGAAACTTAGCTGTTCAATATGCTAAAAAAGTATTTAATGCACATGTTATAGCAGTAGATATTAATGATGATAAATTAGCATTAGCTAAAGAAGTAGGAGCAGATATAGTAATAAACGGATTAAAAGAAGATCCAGCTAAATTGATACAAGAAAAAGTTGGTGGAGCTCATTCAGCTGTTGTTACGGCTGTTTCAAAAGTTGCGTTTAATCAAGCAATTGATTCAGTAAGAGCTGCTGGAAAAGTAGTTGCAGTAGGACTTCCTTCAGAAACAATGGACGTTTCAATTGTTAAGACTGTATTAGACGGAATTGAAATTATAGGATCATTAGTTGGAACAAGAAAAGATCTTGAAGAAGCATTCCAATTCGGTGCAGAAGGATTAGTAGTACCAGTAGTTAAGAAAAGACCAATAACTGATGTGTATGACATTTTTGATGAAATGGAAAATGGTAAAATACAAGGTCGTATGGTTATAGATATGAAAATGTAAATAAATATATGAAATGTGTGATAGATTATCGCACATTTTTTTATTTAATACATACACGTTAGTTAAAAATTGAATTTTATTTGGATATTTTTTATTTTTTTTGATTTTTCTTTGACTTTTTTTGTTTTCGAAGTATAATTATAATGAAAATTAAAATATGGGAGGGATATTATGTCAAAAGACTTATTACCTGGTATAAGACTTGGAAAAGGTGATATTGAAAAAAGAGTTTTAGTTTGTGGAGATCCGTTCAGAGCAGAAATGTTATCAAAAAAATTACAAAATGTAAAATGTTTAGCAAAGGGGAGAGAGTATTGGACATATTACGGTGAGTACAAAGGAGTTCCTATAAATATATCATCTCACGGTGTAGGTGCAAGTGGAGCTATGTTGTCATTTATAAGCCTTATAAAAGGTGGAGCTTGTGCTATTATTAGGCTTGGAACATGCGGTTCGTTAAATGAAAATATAAAAGCGGGAGACATTGTTATACCTATAGCAGCTGCTAAGGAAGATGGTGTATCAAATATTTATGTTCCTGATTCATTTCCTGCAATAGCAGATTTAAATGTTGTAAATACTTTGATAAAGGAATCTGAGAAAACAGATAAAAATGTTCATAATGGAATAATTGTAACACAAGGTGCATTTTACGGTGGTATAATGGAAACCAACACTGAAAAACAGGCACAAGCAGGAGCAATAGCTTTAGAAATGGAAGTTTCAGCGTTATATACAGCAGGTTCTTTATATAATGTTAAAGTAGGCTCTATACTTTCAGTTGATGGAAATGCACTGGAAGTTTTAAATTCAGCAGAAGATAATGACCCCGATCCTGAAGTTTTAAAGGAAACTGTTGAAGAATGTGCAATAATTGCACTTGATGCTCTTATTAAAATTGAAATATAAGAAAGAAGGTTAAAAATGAAAAAATTGAGTTTTTTTGAGCTTTTAATAATGGGAGTTGGTCAAATTATAGGGTCGGGTATCATGGTTTTACTTTGTATAGCGATAGGAATGACAGGAAAAGGAGTTGCAATTTCTTTTGCTGTTGCAGGTATTATAGTAATTATTCCTACGATATCAATAGCAGCATTGGGTTCAGCTATACCTAACGCAGGTGGAATGTATACTTATGTAAGAGATTTAATAGGCAAAAAAACAGCTTTTTTCTATGTTGCACTTTTAGTATTTGGTCAATTTATACTTGCTCAATATGCAATAGGATTTGCCGATTATGCAAAAGAATTATTCCCTTTTATAAATGTTCATATAGTGGCTGCTATAATGATGACTTTTGTATTTTTAGTTAATATTGTAGGCTTAAAAAGCAGTGTATTTTTACAAAGATTCGTAGTTTCAATACTTGTATTGTCATTACTTGCTTTTGTAGGTTTTGGATTACCGCAGGTAAATGATTTTACATCTTTTTTTACTTTAAAAAATACTATCCCACAAGGAATTGGAAATTTTTTAGCAGCTTCGGTTTTAGTAAGATATGCACTAATAGGTGCAGAATTTTTATCTGAGTTCGGGGGAGATTCTAAAAATCCAGGAAGAGATATACCGTATGCAATGCTTGCATCAACATTTTCAGTTTCTGTTTTATATTTATTTATTGCTATAGTTGCAGCAGGAGTTTTACCTATTGAAGAAGTAGCATTTAAAAATTTAGGTATAGTTGCTAAAAAAATTTTACCTAACTGGATGTATCTTGTATTTATGATAGGTGGAGGAATGGCAGCACTTCTTTCATCATTAAATGCAGTATTTGCTTGGGCGACAAAAGGTATAAAAGCTGCTATAAATGACGGGTGGTTACCTAAAAAACTGGCTCAAGAAAATAAAATGTTTAAAACTCCACATTGGCTTTTACTTATGTATTATATCGCAGGAATGATACCTATTATTTTAGGACAGGAAATTAGAGCAATTTCAGTTATAGGAACTAACATAGGATTAATATTTTCTATATTTCCTGTAATAGCTGTAATGTTTTTACTTAAAAAAAATCCTGACGCTTATGAAAAAGCAGCATTTAAATTACCTAAGTGGGCTATGTATGTTATACCTGTTATAAGCATAGTTATATATATAATAGGATTTATGTCAAGCTACAGTTACTTAAAAGAACAGGGAGCTATAATTCCTATGTTTATATTTTGCTTGGTAGTACTTATTTATGCATGGTGGAAAGAGCCTAGAATTAATAAATAAAAGTATTTCGGAGGAATTTTTATGAAAAGATATGATGAAGATTTGCCGTTTATGCTTAAATATGAAAATATTGCGTGGTTTTATGAAGACGGTTATGTAAATATATTAGATAGAAGGATTTATCCTGAAAAAATTTCTTTTGTAAAATGTACTAAATATGAAGAAGTTGCAAGGGCTATTTTTGATATGGTAACACAAAGTGCAGGACCATATACGGCAGTTGGAATGGGAATGGCTTTAGCGGCGTTTGAATGTAAGAATAAAAATAAAGAGGAACAAATAAAATACTTAGAAAAAGCAAGTTATATCTTATCACATGCAAGACCTACAACGGCAAATAGAATGGAAAAAATAACTAATAATTGCTTAAAAATAGCTAAAAGTGCGATTTATAATAATATGGACGTAGCAAAGGCTATAAAAGAAGAAACTATAAAATCACTTGAAAGAAGATATATGATAATGGAAAAAGTTGCGGTATATTTAGCAAGTCAAATAAAAGATGAAGACAGAATACTTACACAATGTTTTGGAGAAACAATAATAGGTATGCTTATTAAGGTTTTAAAGCTTCAGAATAAACTTAATGTAAAAGTTTACTGTGCAGAAACAAGACCATATTTTCAAGGTGCAAGACTAACTGCAACGTGCTTTTCTGAAATGGGTTTTGATACAACCGTAATTACTGACAATATGATAGCCTATGCTATGAAATATGAAAAAATTAATTTGTTTACTTCAGCGGCTGATACCATTACAAGACAAGGATATATTGCAAATAAGATAGGGACATATCAAATTGCAATACTTGCAAACCATTTTAAAATACCTTATTTTGTTACAGGTATACCTGATGATGACAAATATGATGAAAAAGATATAGTAATAGAAATGAAAGATCCAAAATTGGTACTTGGTAATCATTCATATGAAAAATCAAAGGCTATATATCCTTCGTTTGATATTACTCCTCCTTATCTTATCAGTGGAATTGTTACTGATAAGGGTATTTTTTCTTCTTTTGATTTAAATACATATTTTAAAAATGAAACTGTAAAATTTTACTGAATATAAGAAAGGAGTATATGATATTAGTTATAGACTTTATCATAAAATAGAAATGGATTTAAAAGAATTGATAGTTGAAGCTGGGAAAAATTTATATAACAGGGGATTGGTAGCAGGAACTAGTGGGAATATAAGCATAAGAAATTTAAAAAAGAAAGACAGCTTTTTTATAACACCAAGCGGGATACCATATAATAAAATGACGCCTAGTGATGTAGTTGAAATTAATTCAAATGGAGAACCGTATATTAATGGGCTTAAGCCTTCTTCTGAATGGAAAATGCACATAGCAGTTTATAAAAAATATTCTAAATATAATGCGATTGTTCATACTCATTCAACTTTTGCAACTGCACTTTCAGTTGTTTACCAAAATGTACCCTTAATTTTAGTTGAAATGAAACCTTATTTAGGTGGTGATATAAAAGTATCTCCTTTTAAACCTGCGGGATCTGCTGAGCTTGGAGAAACAGTTTTACCATATTTAGAAAATAGAAATTCATGTATATTAGGAAACCACGGAACTATAAGTTGCGGAAGTGACATAGATGAAGCATTTTTAGCTGCTGAATATGTAGAAGATGCAGCCAAGATATACTATTATGCAAAAACATTAGGTGATCCTAGGATATTAGATTTATAGGGAGATGTTATTATGAAAGATTTTAAGTTTCAAAATGGTGCCAAAATAATATTTGGAGAAAGCAGTTTATCATATTTAAAAGAAGAACTTTTAAAATTTAACGTAAAAAAAATGTTAATACTTAGTAGTGGAGATTTTATAAAAGATTTAGGAATATATGATGAGATTATAAATGTATGTGAAAATTTAAATATTAGTTATTTTTATGAAAATAAAGTTGTACCCAATCCAAAACTTGAACTTGCAAGAGAATTAATAAATTTATGTAAAAAAGAAAATATAGACTTCATATTAGCTGTAGGAGGAGGCTCAAGTGTTGATACGGCAAAAGCTGTAGCTGTAGGAGCTAAAAGTGACATTGATGTTTGGGATTTTTATTTATATAAATCAGAACCTACGAAAGCACTTCCAATCGGTGTTATATCAACAATTGCTTCAAGCGGTTCGGAAACTTCTAATGCCTCTATTCTTTCAAGTGATGAAAACAAGCTTGGAATAGAATATGATTTTTTAATTCCGAAATTTGCAATATTAAACCCGTTATATTTGGAATCTGTTCCAAAATTTCAAATGTTTGCAGGAATTACAGATATATCAGCTCATTTACTTGAAAGATATTTTACATCTGTTAAATTTGTAGATACAACAGATTATATGATAGAGGGAATGCTTAAATCTTTGTTTTTAAATGTTGAAAGATTATTAAAAGACAATAAAAATAGAAATGCATTATCAGAAATATTTTTTATTTCAGTAATAGCTCATAATAACTTATTGGATTGTGGTAGAATTTCAGACTGGGCATCGCATAGAATAGAACATGAATTATCACAAGAATATGGTATAACACATGGAGAAGGTATGGCTACAGTTTTGCCGGCATATATAAGGTACATGGCAGATAAAGCTCCTGAAAAACTTGCACAATTAGCAAATAGATTATTTGGGTATGATTATAAAAATTATTCTGAAAAAGAACTTGCATTATTACTTGCTGATAAATTGGAGCAAATATACATTTCTATTGGAATGAGAACAAAACTTTCAAACTTTAACATAAAAGATGATAAATTTACTAAAATGGCTATTAAAGCTACCAAAAATGATAAAATGAAAATCGGACATTATACGGGTCTTTCTTTAAGTGAAGTTATAGAAGTTTTAAAATTTGCACTTTAATTTAGAATTATAAATATGAAAAAATCGTTAATCTTTAAAAAGAAAAACGATTTTTTTATAATTAAAAAATAACTTCAATTTTTAAATTTTCAAAAAAACTTTTCCATTCAGTACTTATTTTTTTATCTGTAATAACTATGTCAATATTTTTAACGGGTGTAAAGATTACTGATGAATTATCTCTAAATTTTGTATTATCTAAAAGTATTATATTCTTTCTTGAATTAGATAACATTGCATTTCTTATTGTCAATTCTTCAATTGTGTTATCACCGAAACCTTGTTTTTTATCTATGGTAGGAAAACTTATAAATGAAATATCTGGTTTGAAAAGTTCTAAAACCTGTGTAGTTAAATGTCCTGTCAATGATTTTGTTTTTTTATTTAATTTTCCTGCAACAAGTATTATTTTTATATTTTGAGAATTTATACATAAATTTGATATTTGTAAAGAGTTTGTAATTATAGTGATGTATAAATCAGTTTCAAGTATTTTTTTTACAAGTTCTATACATGTTGTACTTGAATCAAGCATAATTGTATTGTTATTTTTTATGTACTTTATAGCAAGCTCTGCTATGTATCTTTTTTCATCTAACATAAGATTTTCCTTTATATCATTTGGAATACCTCTGTCATGAGTGTCTTCTATATATGCTCCGCCATGAGTACGTTTAAGTTTACTGATTAACTCAAGTTGTTTTAAATCATTTCTTATAGTTTCTTCACTACAGTTAAATTCTTTTGATAATGAAGATATAGAAATAGTCCCGTTTATAGATAAATATTTTAATATCTTGTTTTGTCGTTGTATTTTAATCATTTGAAAAAAATTCTCCTAACTAAAAATAATTATATATGCATATTTTACCATATAAAATTTTAAATTCAAAATAAAGAATGACATACAAAATACACTAAATTATATATTTGTTGAAATTTTAACTTAAATGTGCTATGCTTGTTTAAACTGGAGGTACTATGAAAAAAATAATTTATAGCATATTTTTAATAGTATTTATGGCTTGCACAGCTAATAATGTAACAACTGAAAAAATTGATTATGATAATACATATTCTTCTTTTGTAATCTCTACTAATCAGTTTATAGAGTTAGCTAAACAAAATAAAAAGAAAGATATAGATAAGTTTTTTGTACACACATTAAAAAATAGGATTATACTTAATGAATTGAAAAAGCAGGATTTCTCAAACATATTGTTATTTATACCTGAGAATAAAATAAATATACTTTCAAATAATAAAATAAACTCGTTACTAGTTATAAATTTTGGCACGACTAGTAATTATTTCGATGTTGTTTGGATAAAGGACAATGATATTTGGAAAATCTATGATGTGTATGAAAGGCATTAATAGAAAGGGGAAAAATGAATATTTACATTATAGTAGCTATTATTTTTGTACTTTTACTATCTGCTTTCATAATAGTATTATTATATACTAGAAAAACATATATAGAAAAGTTCGGAGAACTAAGTGAATTAGAACTAAAAATTATGGACATTAAAAGACGTTTTGATGTAACTAAAAAAGAAGTTGAAAGAGAAGTAGAAGCATACAGAAAAGAAGAAACCTTAAAAGTTAAGGAACAGCTACTAAATACTAAAAGAGAAGCAGACGAAGAAATAAAGCTTATGAAAAGTGAGATTTCTCAAAAAGAAGCAAGACTTGTTAAAAAAGAAGAAAACCTTGATTTAAAATATCAAAAATTAGAAGAAAAAGAACAAAAGGTTGATGAACAAAAAGTAAAACTAAAAGTTAAAGAAGAAGAATTAAGCGAACTTATAACTAAACAAGAAAAAGAATTGGAAAAAATAGCAGAACTTACAATTGAAGAAGCCAGAGATATAATACTAAATAAACTTGACAATGAATTGGATCATGATAAAGCGGTAAAAATAAAAGAATTTGAATATAACTTAGATAGAGAAAAAGATAAAATATCAAAAAGAGTTTTATCTACAGCGATGAATAAAGCGGCAGCAGATTTTATTGTTGATGCAAGTATAACTGTTGTTGAACTTCCAAGTGAAGAAATGAAAGGTAGAATAATAGGGAAAGAAGGACGTAATATACGTGCTATTGAAGCTGCAACAGGAGTTGACCTTATAATAGACGATACACCTGAAGCTGTTGTTTTATCATCATTTGATGGAGTAAGAAGAGAAGTTGCAAAAATTGCACTTGAAAAACTTATTCAAGATGGAAGAATACATCCAACAAAAATAGAAGAATTAGTTGAAAAAGCGGCAGCAGAAGTTGAACAAAGTATGTTTGAAGCTGCTGAGAGAGCAATACTTGAAGTTGGTATACCAACACTTCCCAAAGAAGTATTAAAAGTTTTAGGTAGATTAAAATATAGAACTTCATTTGGACAAAATGTATTACAGCATTGTATAGAAGTTGCTCATATAGCTGGAGCAATAGCAGCAGAAATAGGAGCTAATGTTGATAATGCAAAAAGAGCAGGACTATTTCATGATATAGGAAAAGCATTTTCTCATGAGCAAGAAGGTTCTCATGCTATAAACGGAGCAGAATTTTTAAGAAAATTCTCAAAAGAAAATGAAATAGTAATAAATGCAGTTGAATCACACCATAATGAAGTTGAGCAAATGAGTGTTGAAGCGGTAATATTACAAGCAGCTGATGCTATGTCTGCATCAAGACCTGGTGCAAGAAGAGAAACACTTGCAAACTATATTAAAAGACTTGAACAATTAGAAGAAATAGCAAATTCTCATGAAGGAATTGAAAACTCTTATGCAATTCAAGCAGGAAGAGAATTAAGACTTATAGTAAGTCCTGATAAAATTGATGATGATAAGGCAATAATATTATCAAGAGATATTGCAAAAGAAATAGAAGAAAAAATGCAATATCCAGGACAAATAAAAGTAACTGTAGTTAGAGAAACAAGAGCAGTAGAATATGCAAAATAATGATATATAAAGAAATTATTCCTGAATTTTTTAGGGATAATTTTTTTTATAAAATATTTGTAAAAAGTTATAAAAACTAATATAATAAAATTAGACAAAAAGTTATAAAAATAATTTTAAATATATAGTTTGACTTAATTAGAATAGGAGAATTAAAAATGAAATTTTTAATGATAGGGGATGTAGTTGGTGAACCAGGGAGAGATATGCTTTATAAGTTTTTAGAAAAAAGAAAGCATAATTATGATTTTATAATCGTAAATGGTGAAAATGCAGCATCAGGATTTGGAATAACCCCTAATATTGCAAAACAATTTTTAAATAAAGGTGTAGATGTAATAACTTTAGGAAATCATACATATGACAGAAAAGAAGTATTTTCATACCTTGATGAAGAGAAGAAAATAATAAGACCACATAATTTTCATAAGGCACTACCTGGACATGGATATGTAATAGTTAATAAAAATAATGTTAAAGTAGGTGTGATAAATATACAAGGTAAAATTTTTATGCAGCCTATAGCTTGTCCATTTCTTGCAATAGATGAATTAGCTCCTAAATTACGGGAACAAGTGGATATATTAATAGTAGATTTTCATGCGGAAGCAACATCTGAAAAACAAGCAATGGGTTGGAATTTAGCAGGAATAGCTTCAGTTATTTATGGAACACATACACATACGCAAACAGCAGATGAAAAGATACTTTACGGGAAAACAGGATATATTACTGATTTAGGTATGACGGGTGGAAATGATGGTGTTTTAGGTATGAACAAACGTGAAAGTATAAAAAGATTTAAAGAAGGTTATGCACCTAGATATGTTCCATGTGAAGAAAACCTTAGAATTAATGGTATCGAAGTTATTATTGATGAAAAAACAGGATATTGTAAAGAAATAAAAAGAATAAATTTAGGATATGACGAAGTATGATACTAAAAAAAGTTAAGATAGAATATTACAGTGATAATAACTTAGAGAATAAACAAAAGATAATTGAAACATTAAAAGATTTTGGTATATTTGAATTAGAGCTAGAAGAAGATTTTACTATGAATAAGCTTGATTATCTTGATAATTTTAATTTGAAAAAAATGGTATGGTCTGTAATATTTTGTTTACCAAATAATAGATTTTTTGACAAAATTGTAAATAAAATAAGTGTTGAATTAAATAATAAGCTTGAAAATTGTGTATTTGAATTATATGTAAATGATTTAGATACAAGTTCATATAAAGATGAATGGAAAAAAGCATTTGTTACAACTAAAATTGGAAGTAAAATAGTGATAAATCCAAGTTGGATAGATTATGATGCACAAAATGATGAGATAGTAATAAATATAGATCCTTCAATGGCATTTGGTACAGGAACTCATGAAACAACATCTTTATGTATAGATTTAATAGAAAAATATGTAAAAACATCTGATGACGTACTTGATATTGGTTGTGGTTCAGGAATATTAATGTTGGTATCTAAAAAACTAGGTGCAAAAAGTGTTACGGGAATAGATATCGATAAGAATTGTTTTGATGTTGTAAATAACAATTTTGAAAAAAATGGTATAAAAAATGATTATGAAATTATTATAGGAAATCTTGTAGATAAAATTGAAAACAAGTATAATTTAGTTGTATCAAATATATTAACAGATGTTCTTGAATTATTATTAGTTGATATATTAAAGGTACTAAAAAAAGGAAGTATAGTGATATTTTCAGGAATATTAAAAGAAAAAGAATACAAAATATTAAATCAAACTCAAGAAAAAGGATTAAAATTAATTGATAAAAAAGAGAAAAATAATTGGGTTGGTTTAGTTTTTGAATATGAGGGATAAAATGATTATAGCAATAGATGGTCCATCAGGTTCTGGTAAAAGCAGTATAGCGAAAATAATAGCAAAAAAATTAAATATACAGCATCTTGATACAGGAGCAATGTATAGATTACTAGCCTTAAAATTAATAAAAGAAAATAAAGAATTTGATAAAAGTATTTTAGAAAATTTAAATATTTTAATAAAAGGAAATATTTTTTATCTTGATGGTATTGATGTATCTGAAGAAATTAGAGAAAATGAAGTTTCAAAAAAAGCATCAGATATTTCAAAAATTAAAGAAGTAAGAGAGTACATGGTATCTTTACAAAGAAAAATTGCAGGAGAGCAAGATATCATATTAGATGGTAGAGATATAGGAACAATAGTTTTTCCTGATGCTAAAGTAAAAATCTTTTTAACTGCTTCTTTAGAACAGAGAGCAAAAAGAAGACATTTAGAAGATAAAAATATAGGTTATGAAAAAATTTTATATGATATGAAGAAAAGAGATGAACAGGACTCAACTAGACAAAATTCACCACTTAAAGTGGCAGATGATGCAATAGTTTTAGACACTACAAAAATGGATATTGATGAAGTAACTAAAAAAATTATTGAAATAGTTGAAAAAAAGAAAAATGAGTAGAAGTCAAGTTATAATCAATCTAAAAAATGTGGAATATAATATAGAAAAGATATTTGAATTTGTACCTAAGCAAAAATTAATGGCGGTTATAAAAGCAGACGCATATGGACATGGAGCCGTTAAAATATATGAGCTTTGTATAAAAAAAGGAATAAAATGGTTCGGAGTTGCTACGTACAAGGAAGCAATGCAACTATATAGAAAAAATAATAATACAAATATTTTAATACTTTCTCCAATTGAAAAAAAATATTATAAATCATTATCAAAATACGGTATTCATTTTACTGTAAGTTCATTTGAAGATATAGAGTATATAAATAAACATAATTTAAAATGTAATATACATTTAGCATATGATACTGGAATGGGAAGAATAGGATTTAATGATAATGATATAAGAAAAGCGATAAAATTATCAAATCCTAAGGGTATTTTTACTCATTTATCTGTATCTGAATCTGATGATGATTATACAAAAAAACAAATTGAAAAATTTAATAATATTGCACTTTCGAGTAATATAGAATTTAAGCATGCATTAAATAGTTATGGAAGTTTTAAATTTGCTAAAAAATATACAAACTATGACTTATATAGAGTAGGTATAATGATATATGGTGGAGATGATACAGGTCTATTTAAGCAAGCACTTAGCTTTTATTCAAGAGTAAATTATGTAAAAAAACTTGATAAAGATTCTTTTATAGGATATGGAAACACTTATAAAGCTAAGAAAAATGATTATATTGCAACAATTTCAGTTGGTTATGCAGATGGAATAAGAAGAGATTATTCAAAAGATGGAAAAGTATATATTAATGGAAAGTATTATAAAATAATAGGAAATATATGTATGGATCAATTCATGGTCTTAGTTGATGAAAATGTTAAAATTGGTGATAAAGTTGAAATTATTGGTGAACATATAACATTAAATGAAATAGCAAAAGCTATTTCAAGTATAAGTTATGAGATATTATGTTCTATAGGCAAAAGGGTATATAAGAAATATAAGGAGAATAATTTATGATTTTAGATGTGTTAATTATAATTTTTATATTGATTCTGTTGTTTAAGGGTCTACAAAAAGGATTTATTTACGAGGTATTTTCAATTACAAAAATATTTGTCACATTATTTTTAGTTACAAAATTTAATGACAAAATAAACAATCTTCTTTTATCATATGGTTATAAATACTCAAATGTGATAGTTTATATAATTTCATTTTTAATTATATATGTAATTTTATCTATAATAGTTTCAATAATTGATAAATTTTTAAAAGTTATTAAACTTGGAACACTTAATTCTTTATTAGGTGGACTATTTGGAATTATAAAAGGAATAGCATTATCTTTTATAGTTATAGTTTTTCTAATTTTTATTAGAGGATACAATGAAAAAATTGAAAAAACTTTAAATACAAGTTATTGTGTATACTATACATCAATATATTTTGACGGAATTTATGATTTATTTCCTAAATTTATGTCTTCTAAATTAAAGGAATTTAGTGAAAAAAATAAAAAAATAAAATTAGAAAATATAATTTATAATAAAATAAAAAAGGACGTTCTCACAGATGGCGTACAATAAAGAAAAATTAAAGGATAAATTAATTAAGTTTGATAAAACTATTGTTATACTTGTATATATTCTTGTAATTATAAGCACAATTTTTGTATACAGTGCGTCAAGATCAATGTCATATGTATACAAAAATGTAATGTGGATAGGTGTTGGAACGATCATAATTGCACTTTCTTTATTTATAGATTATAGCGTAAGCAAAAAATACATATGGTATTTGTATGGATTTTCGTACTTTATTTTGCTAAGCGTAATGTTTTTTGGTAAAAAGACACTTGGTGCTCAAAGATGGATTTCAGTTGGAGGAATACAACTTCAACCATCTGAATTTGTTAAAATAATAGTAATAATGGTGATGGCTTATTGGATTATAGTTAAGCTTAGAAATGGAATTAATAATATAATTGATATGTTTATTGGAATTTTTCCTATAATACCTATATTAGTTATATTACTTAAACAACCAGATTTAGGTACGACATTAATAATTTGTTTTTCATATATGTGTATATTGTTTTTAAATGATGCAAATATGAAACCTATAATAATAATAGTAATTTCAGTTATAGTATTAAGTGTACCTGTATATAAATTTGTTTTATCAGATTATCAAAAAAATAGAGTTGAAGTATTTTTAAATCCTGAAAAAGACATAAAAAATAAAGGGTGGCATGTAACTCAATCAAAGATATCAATAGGTTCTGGTGGATTTACAGGTATGGGAATATTACAAGGAAGTCAAAGTCGTCTTAAATTTTTACCTGAACCACAAACAGATTTTATATTTTCCGTTATCTCGGAAGAAACAGGATTTTTAGGGGCCTCGTTTTTATTATTCATATATTTTTACCTTATTTATTCTATATTAAGAGTTAGCAGGTTAGTTGAAGATAATTATGGTAAGTTAATTGTTTATGGGATTTCAGGAATATTTCTTGCTCATGTTATTGTAAACGTTGGTATGACTTTAGGGCTTTTACCTGTAACAGGAAAACCACTACTTTTTGTAAGTTATGGTGGTAGTTCTATGCTTTCATCTTTTATGCTTATTGCTTTAGTTGAAAGTATAAAAATTCATTCTGAATAAGGTGATAATTTGAAAATAAAAATTGATAAAGAATATGAAAATGTAAGACTTGACAGATATTTGAGAAAACATTGTAAAAATAATAGCTTATCTGAAATATTTTCTGCTATTAGGACTGCAAAAATAAAAGTAAATGATAAAAAAGTATCTCAAGATTACAGATTAAAAATAGACGATGAACTTTATATAACTTCACTTGAATTTAATTTAATAAAAAAAGAAAAAAAAGAGTATAATAATAAATATATAGTATATGAAGATGAAAATTTATTAATAATAAATAAACCAGCAGGAATGCCAATTCATAAGGGAAGTGGGCATAGTAAGGGATTAGCAGAATTATATAATATAAATTTTGCAAATAGACTTGATAGAAAAACAAAAGGTTTGGTTATAGGGTGTAAAACGCCAAGTATGTTAAGACATGTAACACAGCTTATAAGAGAAAATAAAGTTATAAAAAAATATGAAGCAATTACTAAAAATAACGGTAAATATGCTATTGGTGATGTATTTCATATAAAAAATAAACTTTATGTAGGAGAGGACAAAGTAATTATAAGTGATAAAGGAAAAATAGCTGAAAGCATATTTAAGGTGATTGATATACAAAAGGATAAGATAATTTTTGAAGTACAATTAATAAGCGGGAGAAAACATCAAATAAGAGTACAACTTAGTAGCATAGGGCTTAGTATAATTGGTGATGATAAATATGGAAATTACAAACCGGAAGATGAATTGATGCTAAAATGTAAATATTTAGAGTTTGATAAATATAAATTTGAAATATAAAAAGGAGCATCTGCTCCTTTTATTTATTAATCTATAACATTTAATAAAAATTCAACAATTGAATTTACAGCTATTTCTTCATCTGCACCTTCAGCTGTAACTGTTAATTCTGCACCATTTTTTATACCCGCAGATAGTAACTTAGTAATAGCTTTAGCATTAAAACTATTTCCTCCATAAACTATTTGAATAGAACTTTCAAATTCTTTTGCTTTTTTTACTAAAGCACCAGCTGGTCTAGCATGTAACCCTTGTGGACCAGTGAAAACTAATGATTTACTAACCATGTCTTCCTCCTATTAAGTAGTGTAATATATGTAAAATAATACAATAGAAAACAAGAAATGTCAATATAAAAGGAGTGTTTAACTATGAAAATTTTAATATCAGGTAATGGCGTTATGGCAAATATAGTAAAAGATTGCATAAAAGAGCCTGATGTATTTGCAGGAATGATAGATACAACAAAAGATGTTATTTTTAACGAAGATTTTGATGCTATAATTGATTTTTCAAATCACTTGGCAACAAAAAAAATATTAGAGTTTGCAAAAAATAAAAATAAACCTATATTAATAGCAACAACAGGACATAGTATTATAGAGGAACAATTAATAGAAGAATACAGTAAATATATATATATAATTAAAGCAACAAATACTTCTTTAGGAGTATTTGCTTTAAATAGACTTGCAAAATTAGCTACACAACTTTTAGAAAATTTTGATATAGAAATAATTGAAAAACATCATAACAGAAAAATAGACGCTCCAAGTGGGACAGCCAAAACGCTTGCTAAAAATATTAAAGATGTAAGATCTGATTTAGAAATAGTTACAAATAGAACCGGAAAAAGAAACTCAAATGAATTGGGAATACATAGTGTTAGAGCTGGGAATATATTTGGAGAACATAGTGTTATTTTTGCAGCTGAAGATGAAATAATTGAAATAAAACATACTGCATTTTCAAGAAAAATTTTTGCAATAGGTGCAATAAAATTGGCACATACTTTGCTAGAAAAAAAACAAGGTTTGTTTGTATATGAATAAAAACTGGAGTTTAAAGCACATTTACTTTTATTTTAATATATAGTATAATTAATAAACACCAAAATGAAGGGAAATAAAAATGACAGAATTAGAAAAATCTAAAGCAATTATTAAGTTTATAGCAGATTCAAAAAAATCTACACCTTGTGAGCTTATAACTGATGAAAATATAATAAATAATTATGGTTGTAAATTAATTGGTAAAGATTTGAAACATATATATGGCGATATAGAAGAAATAAAAAAAATAATAAGCGAGAACAATCTTAAAAATTATCATTTAAAATATGATAGAAGAAATTCAGGAGTTCCAATGCTTGATATAACAAACATTGATGCAAGAATAGAACCTGGAGCTATAATAAGAGATAAAGTTGAAATAGGATCTAAAGCAGTGATAATGATGGGTGCCGTTATAAACATAGGTGCAAAAATAGGCGAAGGTACTATGATTGATATGAATGTAGTTTTAGGAGGGCGTGCTGTTGTAGGTAAAAATTGTCATATTGGTGCCGGTTCAGTTCTTGCTGGTGTAATAGAACCACCATCAGCAGATCCGGTAATTGTTGAAGATAATGTAGTTATAGGAGCAAATGCTGTAGTTTTAGAAGGCGTAAAAATAGGTAAAGGTTCTGTTGTTGCAGCTGGAGCAGTTGTTACAGAAAATGTACCTGAAGGTGTTGTAGTAGCGGGAATGCCTGCTAAGATAATAAAAAAAGTAGACGAAAAAACAGAACAAAAAACAGAGTTAGTACAAGATTTGAGAAAGTAGGGGAATTAAAAATGAAAAAGATTTTATTAACATCGGCAGCATTGTTTACAATATTAACATATGCAGGACCAAAAGCAGATATAGAAGCAGCAAATAAATTATATGAAGCAAAAAAAACACAAGAAGCACAAGAATTACTAAAAAAGAGTGTACTAGTTAAAGGAGAAGAAAAAGAATTTGAAGAAATTAACTTACACTTAGCACAGACTGTTGCAAAAACAGATGCAGAAATAAAAATGTATTTAGGAAAAATAACAGCAAATAAAGAATCAAAAACTGATATAGCTAAATATGCAAATAGACAATTATTAAATATGGTAAGTACTGACAAAGAAAGAGTAGCACTTGCTGAAGAGTTAAATGCAAGATATGAAAGTAAAGATGCTGTAACTTTAGGACAATTAGCATACTTATATGATAAAGTTGAAAATAAAAATAAATACAGTGAAATATATAATCTTGCTATGAAAAATACAAATAAAAACTTTATTGCCACTTTCTTATATGCTATAGCAGAAAATATGTTAGTTCGTGGAAATGCTAACGGACTTAACTTTGCAAATAAAGTAATTGCGTTAAATATTTCAGAAATTTCAGCAAGAACACATATAATAATATCAGATTATTATTTTGATATACTTAAAGATAAAACAAAAGGATATAATAGCTTAAACTCTGCTGAAAAATTAGCACCAAAATCAGCTGAAATAATTTATACAATAGGTTTAAGATATTTAACATTAAACGAATTAACAAAATCATATAACTATTTACAAAAAGTAGATAAATTAGCACCAAATAATTCAGAAATAACAATGAGATTATTTATTGTAAGTTCTAAAATTGGTAAAACAAAAGATGAAGCTGTTTATGCAAGTAGATTAAAAAAATTACATAAAGCAAATAATACAATGTTAGGAACACTTTTATTGAATAATAATAATGCAACTGGAGCTGAAAAATACTATAAATTAGGATTAAGAGACAAAAATAACGATGCAAATTTAGGATTAGCATATGTAGAAGCAGCTAAAGGAAATAAAGCGGCAGCACTTAAATGGGCTACAACAGCTAAACAATTAAAAGTTGCAGGGGCAGAAGAATTTATAAAACAATTAAATAAATAAAAAGATTAAGGCATTACAAAAGTGTAATGTCTTATTTTTATAAAAAAATGAGAATAGATAGCTTCTATTCTCATCAAAGTCATAATAATTTATGCCTTATTTTTTTAATAAATCTCTTATTTCTGTTAATAATTCTTGTTCCATAGTAAGTTTTGGTTCTGCTGGAACTTCTTCTTCAACTTTTTGAGCTGGTTTTGCTTTATTATAAAGTTTTATAACAATAAATATAACAAAAGCTATTATTAAAAAGTCAACAATATTTTGTATAAATGCACCATAATTAAGTGTTGATGCAGGAATATCTCCATTAGCCTCTTTTAAAACAACTTTTAATTCTCTAAAGTTTATATTTCCTAATATAAGACCAATTATTGGCATTATAACATCATTTACAAGAGATGCTACTATTTTACCAAATGCTCCCCCTATTATAACCCCAACAGCTAAATCAATTACGTTACCTTTTGAAATAAATTCCTTAAATTCTTTTAACATATCTAAGTCTCCTTAATTTTATCAATTGATTATACCAAAAAAGAAGAAATAATAAAATAGAAATTCATTAATTGACAAAAGATAGTTTTACAAAGTATAATAAAATTAATATGAAAGGGTGTATGAATAATGTTTGATGCAGATGATTTAGTAAAAAAAATGAGACCAAATGAAAAAATAAATTATCATAAATTACTAGTTCAAGTTATTGATAAATGGAAACAACATGATGAAAAACCTAGTGTATTGCTTCATAGTTGTTGTGCACCTTGTAGTACATATACTTTGGAATTTATGTGTGAATATGCAAATATTACAATACTATTTGCAAATTCAAATATTCATCCTGAATATGAATATAGAAAAAGAAGTATGGAACAAAGAAAATTTATTGAAAATTTTAATAAAGAAACAAATAATAATGTAGGATATATAGAGGAAGAGTATAAACCTCTTGAATTTTTTAAGTTAGTAAGAGGTTTGGAAACTGAAAAAGAAGGCGGGAGAAGATGCGAAGTATGTTTTGCATATAGACTTGATATAGTTGCAAAAAAAGCTATAGAACTTGGATTTGATTATTTTGGCAGTGCATTAACATTAAGTCCTATGAAAAACAGTGAACTGATAAATAAAATTGGTTTTTCAATTCAAAATATTTATGAAACTAAATATTTACCTTCAGATTTCAAAAAAAATAATGGATATAAAAGATCAATAGAGCTTTGTGAACAATATGATGTGTATAGACAATGTTATTGTGGTTGTATATTCGCAGCAGATAAAGAAAAATATAAAATGACTGTTGAAGAAGGAAAAAAATATGGTTTTTGATTTTGCTATAATCGGAGCTGGTGCTTCAGGAATGCTTTGTGCGATAAAAGCTACTCTAAAAGGCAAAAGAGTTATAGTTTTTGAACATAAGGATAGGATACTTAAAAAAGTTCTTACTACTGGAAATGGTAGATGCAATTTTACAAATTTAAATGCTAATTCAAAAAAATATACTTCAAATCAAAATAATTTTGTTGATTATCTTTTTGATAAATATCCGGTTTCAAGTGTTATTGATTTTTTTTCTACAATGGGAATTTTAGCTGTAGAAGGTAAAAATGGAAAAATATATCCAAATTCTCTTCAAGCTGCATCAGTAGTTGATGCTATAAGAAATTACGCTAATTTTTTAAATATACCAATAAAACTAGATGTAGATATAAAGGATATAAAAAATGAAAATGGTATGTTTAGTATTTTTGATATTAAAGCAAAAAAACTTGTGCTAGCAACAGGTGGTTTTAGTTATAAAGAACTTGGTAGTGACGGTAGTGGTTATGAAATTGCTAAAAAATTTGGTCATAGTATAACTAAACTTAGTCCAATACTAGTTCAATTAAAAGCTGATAAAAGCTATATAAAAGGTCTTGAAGGCATAAGACTTGATGTAAGACTTAGTATGTATAAAAATAATAAATTATTAAAAGAAGATATAGGAGAACTTTTGTTTACTCCATATGGAATATCAGGACCTACTGTATTTAATTTATCATATTTAATACCTAAATATGGTTTTGAGGTTGATTTTTATGTAGATTTTATGCCTAATATAAGTTTAGAAAATTTAAAAGAAATGTTATATAATAGAAGAAATCAATTAAATTATTTGGAAATAGCAGATTTTTTGACTTCAGTTTTACCCAAAAAATTAGGGCAGTTTTTATTAAAGCAAGCTGGAGTTGAAAAATTAAATGAAATGGTATATATGATAGATGATAAAACACTTAGTAATCTTTCAAATATAATAAAAAGATACAATATAAAATGCTATGACACTATGGGATTTAAACAGGCACAAGTTACAGCAGGTGGTGTTGATACAAGAGAAATTGATAATAAAACATTTATGTCAAAAAAAGTAAATAATTTGTATTTTTGCGGTGAAATATTAGATGTATATGGAGAATGTGGCGGTTACAATCTACAATTTGCATTTGCATCTGGTATGTTGGTTGGAGAAAATAATGATTAGAATTTCAGGAATAAAATTAGGTATAAAGCATAGTAATGAAGATATAAAAAAAGAAGCAGAAAAGATATTAAATGCAGATATTACAAAGTTTAAAATATCAGCAAAATCAATAGATGCCAGAAAAAAATCAAATATTAAAATAGTATATTCTATAGATGTTGAGTTAGAAAATGAAGAGCAATATATTAATGGTAATACTATAAAAAAAATTGAGCCTTTAAACTACATTATACCAAATTTAAGTTCATATAAAGGAAAAAGACCTGTTGTAATAGGTAGTGGACCTGCCGGTATTTTTGCAGGATTAATACTTGCGAGAGCAGGATTAAAACCCATTATACTTGAACGTGGTAAAGAGGTTGATGAAAGAGTTGAGGATGTTTATGAATTTTTTAAAACAGGTAAATTAAACACAGAATCAAACGTTCAGTATGGTGAAGGTGGTGCCGGAACATTTTCAGATGGAAAACTTACTACAAATTCACACAATGAAAGAATTAAAATAGTAATAGATGAATTAATACTTGCAGGAGCAGATGAGGCTATATCATATTTATCAAAACCACATATTGGAACTGATGAACTTATAAAAATAGTAAGGAAAATAAGGGAAACAATAGTAAGTTTAGGTGGAGAATACAGATTTTTAAATAAAGTTATAGGTATTAACTATGATAAATATAATAATTTAAGTTCTCTTCAAGTTTTAACAAAAGAAAAAGAGTATATTTTAGAAACTGATAAATGTATACTTGCGATAGGTCATAGTGCCAGAGACACCTTTTATATGTTAAAAGATATCGGAATAAATATGACTAAGAAAATATTTTCAGTTGGTGTTAGAATAGAACATAAACAAAAAATGATAGATAAAATGCAGTATGGAAGAGATGATTTAGGACTTCCTCCGGCAGAATATAAATTAAATGTAAGAACTGACAATGGAAGAGGAGTTTACACTTTTTGTATGTGTCCTGGAGGTGTTGTAGTTCCTGCTGCAAGTGAATTAGGTCATATAGCTATAAATGGAATGAGTTATAATAATAGAGATTTAGAAAATGCAAATTCAGCAGTTCTAGTTAATGTAAATCCTGAAGACTTGGAAGATGATTTAATGGCAGGAGTAAAATTTCAAAGAGATCTTGAAAAAAAAGCATTTGAATTAGGTGGAAGTGATTATAAGGCACCGGTTCAATTAGTTGAGGATTATATTCAAAATAGAGTAACAAAAGCATTAAAAAGTATTAAACCAAGTTATAGTATAGGATATAAATTAACAAATTTAAATGTTTTATTTCCTGAATATATAAATGAAACTTTAAGAGACGGTTTAATAAAATTAGATAAAAAAATAAATGGTTTTGCATCAAATGATGTAATAATTACAGGTGTTGAAAGTAGGAGTTCTTCACCGATTAGAATATTAAGAGATGATGAATTGTATTCAAACATAAAAGGATTAATTCCTTGTGGAGAGGGTGCAGGATATGCAGGTGGAATTATGACAGCTGCTGTAGACGGAATAAGATGTGCTGAAAAAATAATAAAGGAGTGTTATTAAAAATGCAAGAATATGAAAGATGGCTAAATGATGAATATATTACTAATGAAGATAAAGAAATACTTAAAAATATGACAGAAGATGAGATTAAAGATTCTTTTTATACGACACTATCTTTTGGTACAGGAGGAATAAGAGGTAAAATAGGATTAGGTCCTAATAGAATGAATGTTTACCTTATAAGAAAAGTAACACAAGGAATATCAAATTATCTTTTAAAAAATTATAAAGAAAAAGCAATAAGTCAAGGTGCTGTTATAGCTTATGATCCAAGAAATATGTCATATGAGTTTGCAATGAATACTGCTAAGGTATTTTCATCAAATGGTATAAAAGCATATGTTTTTGAAGATATAAAAACAACTCCAGAACTTTCTTATGCTATTAGAAAATTGGGATGTATGGTTGGAATAGTAATAACAGCAAGCCATAATAAAAAGGAATATAACGGTTATAAAGTATATTTTGAAGATGGAGCTCAAATAGTTGAACCACATGCAAGCAGAATAATTAATGAAGTTGATACTATAAAAAGTTTTTCTGAAATTAAATATGATGAAAATGCAAAAGTAAATATATTAGATGATAGTATTGATAAAATGTATTTAGAGGATTTAAAAAGTCTTACGATAAATAACATAAATTGGAAAGATAAGTTAAATGTTGTTTACACTCCACTTCACGGTGCAGCAGGAAATACGGTATATACTTTATTAACTCAAATGGGATATAATGTAAAAGTTGTAGAAAATCAGTTTAAACCAGATGGTACTTTTCCGACTATAGATTATGCAAATCCAGAAGATCCAAAATCTTTTGAACAGGCAATAAAAGTAATGGATGAAAATACTGATGTTTTAATAAACAACGACCCAGATTCTGATAGAATAGGTTTATGTGTTAATGATAAAGGTAAACTACATTATATAAGCGGAAATGAACTTGGAATGCTTATGATAGACTATATTTTAAATTATAAAAAAGATATAAAGACAAATAGCACAATAGTTACAACAATAGTTTCAACACCTATGGTTGATAATATAAAAAACATAAGAGTTATAAAAACTTTAACAGGATTTAAATATATAGGAGAGAAAATAAAACAATTTGAAGAAGGAGCGTTAAACGGTAGTTTCTTATTTGGTTTTGAAGAAAGCTTCGGTATGTTATACGGAAGTTTTACTCGTGATAAAGATGGAGTATTGGGAGCTATGTTGGTTTGTGAAATGGCGGCATTTTATAAGAAAAAAGGAACTAATATAGTAAAAGAACTTGAGAAAGTTTACGATAAATATGGACACTATAAATCAGGAGTAATAAACATAACACTTGAAGGTATTGAAGGTAAACAAAAGATAAATGAAGTTATGAATTATTACAGACATAATATTGAAAAAGAGCTTTTTGGATATAAAGTAGTTGAAAAAATTGACTATCTGGAAGAGACAGGTCTTCCCAAAGAAAATGTTATAAGCCTAAAACTTGAAAATGATACTCATATAATAGTAAGACCTTCGGGAACAGAGCCAAAAATTAAGTTCTATATTTATGTAAATACTGAAAATGGCGATAATATAGAAGATTTAAAACAAAAATTAACTGAAACGGTTAAATAAAACTAGGTAGAGTCTATCTCTACCTAATTTTTAATTGAAAAAAGGTATAAAGTTATGATAAAATATAACAAAATTTTAAAAATTACAATTAATATATATAATTAGGAGATAAAAATGGAAGTTGAAAGTGTAAAAGTTAGAATAGCCCCTTCTCCAACAGGAGATCCACACGTGGGTACAGCATACATAGGATTATTTAACTACGCTTATGCAAAGCATAATGGTGGTAAATTTATACTAAGAATAGAGGATACAGACAGAACAAGGTTTTCAGCTGATTCTGAACAACAAATATTTGATGCGATGAAATGGCTAGGACTTTATTATGATGAAGGTCCTGATAATGGTGGAGACTTTGGTCCATATAGACAATCTGAAAGAATGAATATGTATAAAGAATATGCTGAAATATTAGTTGATAAAGGAGAAGCATATTACTGTTTTTGTACACAAGAAAGATTAGCAAGTTTAAGAGAAAGACAAATTGCTATGAATCAAGCTCCTGGTTATGATGGACATTGTAGAAAATTAACAAAAGAAGAAATAGAGAAAAAGAAAAATAATAATGAACCGTATATAATAAGACTTAAAATGCCATATGATGGACAAACTATTGTAAAAGACAGATTAAGAGGAGACATAGTATTTGAAAATAGTAAAATTGATGATCAAGTGCTGTTAAAATCAGATGGATTTCCTACATATCATTTAGCAAATATAGTGGACGACTATTTAATGGGAATTACAGATGTTATTCGTGCTGAAGAGTGGATAGCTTCAACACCTAAACACGTTCAATTATATAAAGCATTTGGTTGGAAAGAACCAAGATGGTTTCATATGCCACTTTTAAGAAATGCAGATAAGACAAAGATATCAAAAAGAAAAAATCCGGTATCATTAAATTACTATAAAGAAGAAGGGTACTTAAAAGAAGGAATGCTTAATTTCTTAGCATTAATGGGTTGGAGCATGCCTGAAGATAAAGAAATTTTTACTCTTGATGAAATGATAGAAAACTTTAGTTTTGATAGAGTATCTCTTGGAGGACCTGTATTTGATTTAGTAAAATTAGGTTGGGTAAATAATCAACACATGAGATTAAAAGATATCAAAGAATTAACACAATTAGCTAAACCATATTTTGATAAACTATATGATATGACAAGTATTAGTTATGAACACCTAGAATTTATTGTTGAAATTTTAAGAGAAGGAGCTCATACATTAAAAGAGCTAGCACAATCTGCCGATATTTATTTCAATGATACTTTTTCTATGCCTATAGTAACTGAAGATATGAATAAAAAAGAAAGAAAATCTGTAACAAGATTACTTGAAGCTTTAAATAGTGAAAATGGGAAAAAAGCTATTGCGTTATTTAAAGAAAAAATTGAAAAAGAAAATGAAAATATTTCTATTGATAGAGCAAAAGAAATACTTCAAGAAATTCAAAATGAAATAAATGAAGGTCCAGCAGCATCACTTATGCCTCTTCGTGCAGTACTTACAGGTAAGGCAAGAGGTGCAGACTTATACACAGTCATAACTGTTATTGGAAAAAACAGAATATTAAAAAGAATTAATCAATTTTAAAATCGGTTTTTCGTTTGAAAAACCTTTTTTAACAGTTGGAGGCTATATGAAAGGTAAATTAATAATTATTGAAGGTACAGATGGTAGTGGTAAACAAACACAAAGTAATTTACTCTATGAAAATTTAAAAAAAGATTATGATATAAAAAAAATATCATTTCCTAATTATGAGAGTAATGCTTCATATCCTGTTAAAATGTATTTAGCAGGAGAATTTGGGAAAAATGATGATATAAGTGTGTTTGCATCATCAATTTTTTTTAGTATAGATAGATACGCATCATTTAAAAAAGATTGGGAATCTTTTTACAATTCAGGTGGAATAGTAATAAGTGATAGATATACAATTTCAAACATAATTCATCAGGGAAACAGAATATATAACGAAAAAGAATTTGCATACTATAACGAGTGGCTTACAGAGCTAGAATGGAATAAATTCGGTTTACCTAAACCAGATTTAATAATCTTTCTTGATATGCCTTATGAATTTTCAAATAAACTTATTTATAAAAGACCTAATAAAATAACTGGAGAAGATAAAAAAGATATATTGGAATCTGATGAAAATCAAAAATTAAGAGCATACAATACTGCAAAAAAAGTCGTTGATATTTATGGTGCTAAAGTTATAACCTGTATAAAAGATGGTAAACTTAAAACAGTAGAAGAGATACAAGATGAAATTTTAGCGGTAGTTAAGGAGATACTATGATACAAGTACTAAAAGGAATGAAAGATATATACTTTAAAGACATTGAAAAATTTGAGTACATAGTTGATACAGCAAAAAAAGTATTTAGTAAATATGGATATGAAAGAATAATAACACCTAATGTTGAAGAACTTGATTTATTCAAAAGAAGTGTAGGAGATGAAACAGATGTAGTTTCAAAAGAAATGTACGATTTTGAAGATAAAGGTGGAAGACATATAGCGTTAAGACCTGAGGGGACAGCAGGAGTTGTAAGAGCTTATTTAGAATCAAAACTATATAAATCAAATCCTAACATTAAGTGGTATTATTATGGTCCTATGTATAGATATGAAGCACCGCAAAAAGGAAGATATAGAGAGTTTAATCAAGTTGGTATTGAATGTTTTGGAACAAGAAATCCTATGCAAGATGCACAAATAATCAGTATGGCTTGTGAATTTTTAGAAAAATTAGGAATAAGTGATTTAGTAGTAGAATTAAATAGTTTAGGTAATACTGAAAGTAGAGCAAAATACTTAGAAGTATTAAAAAAATATTTAATAGATAATTATGATAAATTATCTGAAAATTCAAAAATAAGATGTTATAAAAATCCACTTAGAGTTTTAGATTCAAAAGAAGATAGTGAAATTGTGGAAAATGCTCCTAAGTTACATGATTATTTTGATTGTGAAAGTAAAGAATTTTTTGAAAAATTATGCTACTATCTTGAAAAATTTAATGTAAATTATGTAATTAATGATAAGTTGGTTCGTGGTTTAGACTACTATTCTGATACTGTATTTGAAATTAAATCATCAAAACTTGGGGCACAATCAACGGTTTTAGGTGGTGGAAGATACGATAAATTAACGCAAATATTATCAAATACCTTAACGCCTGCAATAGGTTTTGCAGCTGGAATAGAAAGAATATCTTTATTGCTTGACGAAAACTTACTTCCAAATAAAAAAGAGTTAGTTTATATCGTTTACTTTGAAGAAACAAAAGAAAACTTATTTAAAATATTAGATGTTTTAAGAAAAAATGATGTTTACGTTGAATATGAATATGAAATTAAAAGTTTTAATTCTCAAATGAAAAAAGCAAATAAACTTGGTGCAAATAAAGTAATAATATTAGGTACAGAAGAAATTAAAAACAATCAGGTATCTATTAAAAACTATATTACAGGTGAGCAAAAAATTGTAAATATAGAAAACATAGCTGAGGAGATAAAGTAATATGTATAGAACTCATAAATTAAATGAATTAAGAATAACAAATTGTAATGAAAATGTAATATTGTCAGGTTGGGTTTCTAAAATTAGAAATTTAGGAGCTTTTGCTTTTATTGATTTAAGAGATAGATACGGTATTACTCAAATAGTTTTAAAAGATGATTTAATGGAAAATGTAAAGATAATTAAACCAGAATCTGTAATAAAAGTAGAGGGAACAGTTGCTAAAAGAAGTTCAATTAACAGTAAAATAGAAACTGGAGAAATTGAAGTAATAGCAAATAATGTTGAAATTTTAAGTTATTCAAAACCGTTACCTTTTGAAGTTGATGATGAAAACATTCAAAATGAAAATTTACGTTTAACATATAGATATATTGATTTAAGACGTGAAAGAATGAAAAAAAATATAGTAAAAAGAAATGAAATGCTATTTTCAATTAGAGAATTTATGAATAAAGAGGGATTTTTAGATATAGATACGCCTATACTTGCTAAAGCTACTCCGGAGGGTGCAAGAGATTTTGTTGTACCAAGTAGAATACAAAAAGGTAATTTTTATGCACTACCTCAATCACCACAACTTTTTAAACAAACTCTTATGATAGCAGGGCTTGATAAATATTACCAAGTCGCAAAATGTTTTAGAGATGAGGATTTAAGAGCTGATAGGCAGCTTGAATTTACGCAAATTGATATGGAAATGTCTTTTATAGAACAAGAAGATATCATAACTTTAGTTGAGAAACTTGCTAAAAAAGTATTTAAAGATGTAACAGGAAAAGATGCTAATTATGAGTTTCCACGTATAACATATGATTATGCAATGGAAAACTATGGTAGTGATAAACCTGATACTAGATTTGAAATGAAGCTAATTGATATAAAAGATATAGTAAAAGGAAAAGGTTTTAGTGTATTTGATAATGCACAATATATAAAAGCAATAGTTGCTGATAAAGATTTTTCAAGAAAAAATATAAAAGAACTTGAAGATTATGTAAAAATATACTTTAAAGCTAAAGGACTTGCATATATTAAAAAGGAAAATGATGTATTAAATTCATCAATAATAAAATTCTTTGATGAAACTACTATAAAGCAACTTGATGAAAAATTAAACATACAAAATGGTCAAACTTGCTTTATAATCGCAGATGAAAAAAATATAGTTTTAAATGCAATGGGTGCTTTAAGATTAAAATTAGCAAATGAATTAGAAATAATTGACAATAATAAATTTAATTTCTTATGGGTTGTAGATTTTCCTATGTTTGAATATAGTGAAGAAGAAGGAAGATATAAATCACAACATCATCCATTTACAAATGTAAAAGCAGAAGACAGACATTTACTTGAAAGTAATGATTTAGAAAATATTAAAACAGATTCATATGACTTAGTTTTAAATGGATTTGAAATAGGTGGAGGAAGTATAAGAATACATGATGCAAAATTACAAAGTCTTGTATTTGATAGATTATTAATTTCAAAAGAAGAGCAGGAAGAAAAATTTGGATTTTTATTAGAAGCATTAAAATATGGAGTTCCACCACATGGAGGATTAGCATTTGGGTTTGATAGATGGCTTATGGTAATGTTAAATGAAGTATCTATTAAAGAAGTTATACCTTTCCCTAAAACAAATAAAGGACAAGATTTAATGACCGGAGCACCTGCTGATATTGATGAAAAACAATTAAAAGAAGATTTAATGTTAAATATATTAAATGAAAAAAACATTTAAGTAAACCATTATTATTCATTTGAAATACAGACAAATTAATGATATAATGAATTTATACTAGAGTATCAAGAGTACTTCAAATTTTTGGGCTTTACTCAATCTTAATGGGGTTGTCCCTACAAACTATGCCTCAGGCTAATCACGAAAGACGTAAGTGCTTAAACGGATTCTGTACGTATTTTGTAAATAACTACCACCTGTTTTTTTGTAACAGGCGACCAAAAATTTGTGCTGGATACTCTAGTTTTTTTAGGAGAAAATATTTATGGGTAAAATTAAAATACTTGATGAAAATGTTTCAAATATAATTGCAGCTGGAGAAGTTGTTGAAAATCCTGCATCAATGATAAAAGAATTACTTGAAAATTCACTTGATGCTGGAGCTAATAACATATATATAAGTGTAGAAGATGGTGGAAAGTATGTGAAAATTGTAGATGATGGTGTAGGTATGGAAATTATGGACCTTTATTTATCAATTGAAAGACATGCAACTTCAAAATTAAGAACAAAAGAAGATATTTTTAATCTTAGTACTTTTGGATTTAGGGGAGAGGCACTAGCTTCTATTTGTGCTGTTTCAAAGTTTACTATGACTTCTAAAACTTCTGATATGAAATTAGGACATAGAATAATGGTTATAGGTGGAAATATTGTGAAATCTGATGATGTTGCAAGTAAAACAGGAACTGTAATAGAAATTAGAGATTTATTTTACAATACACCTGCAAGAAAAAAATTTTTAAAAAAAGAACAAACCGAAAATAGTAATATAAAAGACATAGTTATGAAAATTGCACTTGCAAATTATAACGTGTCAATAAAACTTGAAATTGATGGAAAACAAAGTATATCAACTAATGGTAATGGAATAGACAACACATTATTTGAACTTTTTGGCAAAAATATTTTTAAAAATTTAAAAAAATTCAAATATGGATATTTAGGAAATAGTGAAATTTTTAGGGGCTCAAAAAACTATATATATACATATGTAAATAATAGATATTGCAAATCAAATTTAATTGAAAGAGCTGTGATAGATGGATATTATACAAAATTAATGAAAAATAAATATCCTTTTGCTATTATTTTTTACAACATAAACTCTTCAGAAGTTGATGTAAATGTACATCCTTCAAAAAAAATAGTGAAATTTTCTGATGATAAGATAGTTTATAGAGTAATAAAAAGTGCAATAGAGGACTTTTTTTATGAAGATGATAGAAAAACTTGGACTCCTACTACATACACTAATAAAGAAATAGAAATAAAAAAAGAAATACACTATGTAAACGACGAAGATAAAAAAACTACGTATATTCAAAGTATATTTGATGTTAATGAAGAAAATAATGTTTCAAATTTTGAAATTATAGCTCAAGTTTTTAATACATATATAATGGTAAAGAATGAAGATAGTATTGATTTTTATGATCAACATGCTATGCATGAAAGAATAAGATACGAGAAGTTAAAAGAAGAATATGCAAACAAAAAAATGACAAGTAAACAACTTTTGATACCAGAAGTGATTGAATTTACAAGTTATGATGTAAATACTGTAGTTAATAATTTGGAAATTTTTAAAGAATTTGGATTTGATATAGAACAAATATCAGAAACAGAAATAATATTAAGAGAAGTTCCGGATTTTGAACTTAGAAATACGCCTAAGAATATAATAAAGGCTATGATAGATAGTATAAGCGAAGATGGAGAAATTAAAGATATAAGAGAAAAAATAATAGTTTCAATGTCTTGTAGAACAGCAATTATGGCAGGACAAAAACTTAAGATGGAAGAAATGCAAGCACTGGTAGAAGAATTACATAAAATAAACAAGTTTAATTGCCCTCATGGAAGACCTGTAATATCACAAATAAAGAAAGAATACCTTGATAAACTATCTAAGAGAAAAGTGTAAATTTTGCTTGTAATTTTTACGTAAATATGTATAATAGATAAGGAAACGTAAATGCTTAAAATAAATATTATTTCTATTGGTAAAATAAAGGAAAAATATATTTCTGATGGAATAAAAGAATATCAAAAAAGAATTGAAAAATATGTGAATTTAAAAATTATTGAACTTAACGAAGAAGAGGATAATGTAACTGCTATACAAAAAGAATCAACTAGGATAATTGAAGAAATAACTAATAAAAGAGCATATAATATATTATTAGATATTAAATCAAATAATCTAAGTTCAGAACAATTAGCAAGTAAAATTGATAAACTTACTATGAGTTATAGTACAATTAACTTTATCATTGGAGGTTCTCGAGGTGCTAATGATGAAGTTAGAAAAAAATGTGACTATTTATTGAGTTTTTCCAATATGACTTTTCCACATCAGTTATTTAGATTAATGCTGGTAGAGCAGATTTATAGAAGTATTTGCATAATAAATAATATAAAATATCATAAATAACGGAGGGTTTTATGTATTCATTTGGAGAAGAATTTACTTACTCAATTGATGACAATTTAGAATATTTTACTTGTTTAAATACTATTGAATACGACGATAAAGAATATATCATTGCTGAAAACGAATATGGGATAAAAAAAGTTTTTGAATGTGATGAAGATGAAGAAGAAATATATATGGTTGATGAAGAAGAGGAAGATACAATCCTTGATATATATGAAAGGAATATATTTGAAAGAGATCAGCCAAATATTAATTATGGTTTAGATGATGACGAAGATGATATTGATACATACGATTCAGAAAACGATGGTCTTAGCGTAATAATTGATGAAGATGAACAAGACTTTGAATCTGAAAAAATTCATGAAGAAAATTATGAAGATGATGAAGAAGAAGTTTTTGAAGATATGGATGATTTCATAGATGACTTTTTTGAAGATGAAGATGATGAGAAATAATATGACTATTGATATTAAAAGTATCTATTTATACTATAATGACAAAAAAGATGAAAACAATGTAATACTTAAAAATTGTTCTGTTAATGGAAATGTATATAAATGTGATAATTATTCATTTGAGTTATATGAGAACAAATTATTGGTAAATTCTAATAATAATGGTATGAAATATATAAAACAGTATATTTTAAATGAAGAAACTACATCAAAATTAGAATTAAATAATTGCATATTTTTAACAAAAATAGAGACAATCTTTTTTGAAAACATTAATAACAAAATTAAGATAGTAGCTAGAGAATATACTGAAAAAAATGAATTTTTAAGTGAAGTAAATATTGAATTAGTTATAACAAATTAGTACATACAATAAGTATGTGCTTTTTTTAACTAAAAAATATCTAAAAATCTTTTGAAGCTGTATAGTACGTAAAACATAGTGTATAAGAGAAATAAATAACAAGCAAACTAAAAAATAACTGATGTTGTTAGCTTGAATGCCTAAAATTATTTTGTTATACTTGAAAAAATAATTTGATATCAGGAGAACGACATGAAAAAAACACTTATATTTTTATTACTTATATCAGCCTTATCTTATTCAAAAGATTATAGGATTAAATTTAAGTCTGATTTAGAAACCACTATTCAAAATGGACAATATGTAGGAATAATGTATAGACCCGTAGACCTTAAAGTATATACACTTAACAATAAAGTTAATTTTTTTGTTAAAATAAGAGGTCAAAGAGATGATATAACTAAAAGAGATGAAGTTTATAGACATGATAAATTAATACCAAATCCAATAATTTCTCCAGAAGAAATAAAAAAGGAATATACAGAAAAACTAAAAGGTAACGATTCAGAATCTAATTTTGATATTTTAGGAGGTCTTAACAAAGATCACTATCATAGTCCACATGAACATGATAGCCAAGATTCAGACCATGATCACGATGGTGTAAATGATGAAGAACATGAACACGAACATGACCCAAATATTTTAAACTTAGAAAATTATGTTACAACTAAACCTGTAAGAGAAGATAATGATATGCAAGTTAAACTTGGTGTTGGATATAATCCTACTAAATATATAAAAGCAAAATTTACATATTTTCCTTTATCATATAATGGAGATGAAAGAAGATATCATAAAAGTATTTTAGTAGATTATGAACATAATATTTTATTAAAAGATAATTTATCTTTAACATTTAGACCTAAATTTAGTACTTTTGATTTATATAAACCACAACTTGCAGAACTTAGAACAGACATTAGATATAAGTATGATGAAAATACAGTAATAAGTGGAAGCATGTATAATGCGTTGCAGTTTAAAGCAATAACAGAAAAACATAACTTTAAAAATAGTTTACAATTTACTTATGATTACAATAAAGAAAAAAGAAGATATCATGAATTTTGGGAAATTTTAGATCATGAACACGAAAAGTTAGAACAATTAAAATTTGATTTAAGAGTATCTCACAATGGATCATATTTATTAAATCCATTAAAAGATGCAAAATTAAGATATGACCAATTAGATAATAGTTATGAATCACAATTTAAATTAATATACAAAAAACCAAATGTAGGATTAAAAGGTTCAGAATTTACAAATGAATTAAGAATTAATAGCTACATTGACACTACACAAACAAGTGGTAGAAAATATAACGTAAAATCTGCTTTATATTCAGAAAATGGTCAAAAAATGGATGTTGATAAAAATAATTTAAGTTCTATCATTGATTTTTCAAAACCAAATAAATCAAGTTTAAGACATCAAAATGAAGATAAGAGTAAATACGAAGATTACTATTATTACACTGGTAAAGATGGTAAAAAATATCTTGTAATTG
This sequence comes from Caviibacter abscessus, assembly GCF_001517835.1. Classification (NCBI taxonomy): domain Bacteria; kingdom Fusobacteriati; phylum Fusobacteriota; class Fusobacteriia; order Fusobacteriales; family Leptotrichiaceae; genus Caviibacter; species Caviibacter abscessus. The sequence goes on along the minus strand of NZ_LOQG01000036.1, from coordinate 15,139 downwards.
AAAGTGGAACAAGTACTAACCCTACACAATATCAAAATGTAGAAATAGTTAGAAATGAATTAAGTCTTGAAAATAAAACGAAATATAAATATAAAGAATATGAGTTTAATAATAAGTTTGAACTTCAAAAAGATTTAAATGGAGAAAGAACAGTTATTTATAATGAATCTAAATTCAGTTACGACAAAAAATTAGCTTATGGTTTAAGAGCAAAACCATTTGTTGGTCATTTATATGCACCATTATTTGATAGTCAAGGTTTAGGACTTCATTATAATATAATTAAATTTGGTGTTGATGTAAGTGAATACTTCTCATATGACGGTTTAAAGCTTAAAGTTGGTTTAGAAGCTCAATCAAAAATTCAACTTAGAAAAGCAAAACCAAGATATGTGCAAGATGAAAATATGGCAGAAGCTAATAAATGGGTTATGGGTGCTGAAATAGATTTAAAACCATATGTTAAAGCAGAATACACTTTCCAAAATAATTTAAAATTATTTGGTAAAGTAGAAATTCCTGTTATTTTTGGAAAAAATGCATTATCAGTTGGTTCAGGTAATAAGTTTAATAAAGCAGAAGATGACTTTACATTTAAGTATTTTGTAGCAATGCTAAAAGCTGGAATTAAATATGAATGGTAATAGATGCCCTAGTGAAAACTAGGGCTTTTGTTTTACTTGATTTTTGATAGTTAGTAGTGATAGAATGACGGGTATTTTTAAAAATTGGAGGTAAAATGAGAAAAATTATTTTAGGGTTAATGACATTAGGTTGTATTATTACGATGTCATATGAGTTTGAAGCTAATTTAAAAATCGGATATGATTTTTTAAGAGCAGATACAAATTTTGGGATATTTCCTAATAGTATAAATGGTAATAAAACTAAGCCTCAAATAATAGAAAAAGTGGAAGTAATAGAAAAAATATAAAAACCTGAAGGTAATGTAGTTGAAAAATAACGTTAATAGTGCATTATGATAGTTTAAAATATCAATTGCACTATTTTTAATTTATTGACAAAAAAGCCGTAAAAGTGTATTATTTATTAATAATATATAAATAATGAAGGAGAAATTAAATAATGCCTAAAGATGTGGAAACAACACAAAATACAAGTTATATAATGTCGGAAAAAATAAAAAAAGTTGAAGAACTAAAAGCTATGGATATTGAGCCATACGGTAGATATTTTGATAAAAAAGATAATGTTATTGATATTTTAAATTATGGAAAAGCTTCAGATAAAGTATTTGTTACAGCAGGTCGTATAGTATCATATAGAAGAATGGGTAAAAATGGTTTTGCTCATTTAAAAGATGAAACTGGTAAAATACAATTTTATGTACAAAAAACAGAAGTTGGAGAACAAGAATACGAGATATTTAAAAACTTAAGTGTTGGTGATTTCATTGGTATAGAAGGGCACTTATTTTTAACACAAACAGGAGAATTAACATTAAGAGCACATAAATATACAGTATTATCTAAAAATATACGTCCATTACCTGAAAAATTTCATGGTTTGACAGATGTTGAAATGAGATATAGACAAAGATATGTAGATCTTGTAATGAATGAAAATGTTATGAACACAATGAAAACAAGATTTGAAATTATCAGATATATTAGAAGATACTTAGAAAATAAAAACTTTATTGAAGTTGAAACACCAATGTTGCATCCTGTTGCAGGAGGAGCTGCTGCAAAACCTTTTGTAACGTTTCATAATGCTTTAGATCAAGAAATGTATTTAAGAATAGCACCTGAGCTATATCTAAAAAGATTATTAGTTGGTGGGTTTGAAAAGGTTTTTGAAATAAATAGAAGTTTTAGAAATGAAGGTATTTCAATTAAACATAATCCTGAGTTTACAATGATGGAATTATATCAAGCATATGCAGATTATAACGTGATGATGGATATTACGGAAGATTTAATTTCAAGTTTATGTATGCATATACATAATAAATATGAAATAGAATATGATGGTCAAATGATAAATATGGCTAAACCATGGAGAAGAGTAACTATGCAAGAAATAGTTATGGAAAAAACAGGATTTAATATTGATGAAATTAAAACTGATGAAGACGCTGTTGAATTTGCTAAAAAATTAGGTGTTGAGTTAGAAAGCAATAAGAACTATACAAAATATGGTATTTTAAATTTATTATTTGAAGAAAAAGTAGAACACACAATAGTAAATCCAACATTTATAACTAAATATCCAAAAGAAATATCACCTCTTTCAAAAAATACAAAGGGAAGTGAAGATTGGGTAGATAGATTTGAATTATTTATTACTGGAAGAGAATATGGAAATGCGTATTCTGAATTAAATGATCCTAGAGAACAAAAAGCAAGATTTGAAGATCAAGTTAATAAGAAAAAATCAGGAGATGACGAAGCTTGCGATATGGATTATGACTATATACGTGCATTAGAATATGCTATGCCGCCTGCTGGTGGACTTGGAATAGGACTTGATAGACTTTGTATGTTACTTACAAACTCACAATCAATAAGAGATGTAATCTTATTCCCAACATTAAAAAAAGAAAAACATTTTGATTAAGCTATTGCACGGCAATAGCTTTTCTAACAAGGAGTAAATGTGAAACCTATAGATGAAGGATTTAAATTTTTAAAAGGTGATATAAAAATACACCCTACAAAAAATGTAAATTTGGAATATTTAAAAAAGCAAGATGCTGTTTGTGTAGCAGTCTTTGATAATACTTTAGAACATGTATATTTAGTAAAACAATATAGAGCAGGTTCAGATGATTATACTTTAGAGGTTGTTGCTGGTTTAATAGATGAAGGAGAAGAACCTACTTTTGCTGCATATAGAGAATTACTTGAAGAAACAGGATTTGATAAAAATAGTATTGAACAATTTAAGATTATAGGTAATCCTTTATATGTAAGTCCTGGATATACAACAGAAAAACTGTATTTTTATATGGCAAAATTAAAGAAAAATGCAATAGCATCAGAGCAGTCTTTAGATGAAGGTGAAGATATTGAGGTTATAAAAATGACAATAAATGAAGCACTTGAAAAATCTAACGATTTAAAAACAATATTTTTATTAAATAGCATTGGAGTTATGAAGTGAAATACTATATTTTAATATTTTTCATACTATTTGTTATATTTATTTTATTAAAATTGACTAAAAAGCAAAAAATTATATTTTCCAAAAATATGTTTATTGTAAATGATAAATATGTTTTTGATATAAATAAGATGATAGCACCGGTTATAAAAAACATAAAAATAGCAACAGATGGTAAACAAGCCGGTATAGTAGCGTTAGAATTAATTTTAAATTATGATGAAGAAAAGACTTTAACTATTAAAAATTTCAATGATTGTAAAAATATATTAGTTAAAATAAAAACATATAATAATAAATTATATAAAATATTCTTATCTGTTTATCCTAAGGTAATAATTGATACTATTGAGAAAGAGTTAAGTTAATGAAGGATATAAAACATCAAGAAGAAATAGCTGGATATATCATTGAAAGAAAAAAAGTTAAAAATATAAATCTTAGAATAAAAACTAACGGAACTATCTATATATCAGCACCACTTAATTTAGATAAATACTATATAGAGCAGTTTATAAATTCAAAAAAAGAATTTATAGAAAAACATGTAACAAGAATAAAAAAATATATTTTGGTTATGGGAAACTTAGATACATATAAACCGCATTCATATATTTCTTTTTTAGGAAAAAAATATAAAATGGAAATTATTAGTTCTAATTTAAATAGAATAAAGTTAGAAGAGAATATTATAAAAATTTATACTTTGTATGAAGATGAGAAAATGCTTAAAGATATAGTATACAGTTGGTACTATAAAAACGCAGTAAAAATATTTAATGAAAGATTTGAATATTATAAAAACATAATGAAAGAATATGAAGATATTAGATTAATTATAAAACTAATAAAAGGTAAATGGGGTTTTTGCATTCCAAAGAAAAGAGAAATTGCATTAAATTTAGAGTTAATGAAAAAAAGTATTATGGAAATTGATAGTGTAATAGTCCATGAATTATCACATTTAAGATATCCAAATCATAGTAAAGATTTCTATAATTACATAGATATATATTTTAAAAATTATAAAGAAATAAATAAAAAATTAAATTACAATGTATAATTAAAGGAGGATTAAAATGGAAGAATGGTTAAAAAAAGTTCAAAATTTATTAATAGAACTAGATATAGATGGATTAATTTTAACAGACTATTTTAATAAAAGATATTTTTCAGGATTTACAGGTACAACAGGACAAGGTCTTATATTAAAAAACAAAAAATACTTCTATTCAGATTTTAGATATGTAGAACAAGCAACAGAACAAACAGCTCCTTATGGATTTGAGTTTGTTAAAATATCAAAAAACGGTATAGAAAAAATAGCAGAACACATTAAGGAAAATAATGTAAAAAGACTAGGTTTTGATGATGCTTCTATGTCTTATGCACAATATAAGTCATTAAAAAAAGCATTTGGAGATATTGAATTTGTTCCCGCATCAGATACCATGTTAGAACTTAGAAAATATAAATCTAAAGAAGAAATAGAATGTTTAAGAAAAGCAGCACAAATCACTGATATTGCTTTCAAAGAAACAATAAAAATAATAAAAGAAGGTATGACTGAAAGAGAAATTGCAGCATATCTTGAATATATTCAAAGAATAAATGGTGCTGATGATAAATCATTTGAAACAATAGTTGCAAGTGGATACAGATCATCAATGCCACATGGTGTAGCAAGTGATAAAAAAATCAAGAAAAATGAGTTAATAACTATGGATTTTGGTTGCTATTATAAGGGGTATGCTTCTGATATGACAAGAACAGTCTTTTTTGGAGATGAAATACCAGAAGAACAAAAGAAATTATATGATTTAGTTTATGCAGGTCAATCACTTGGTATTGAAATGATAAAACCTGGAGTTATAGGCAAAGATGTAGATCAAGCAGTTAGAGATTATTTTGATGCTAATGGAGAAATGGCAAAATATTTTGGCCATAGTTTAGGACATAGCTTCGGACTTGAAGTTCATGAACCTCCATACTGCTCTCAAATTGGAAATGAAGCTTTAAAACCAACTATGGTTATGACTGTTGAACCTGGATTATACCTTGAAGGTAAATACGGAGTTAGAATTGAAGATGATCTATTAGTAACTGAAGACGGATATGAACAATTAACAAAATCTCCAAGAGAATTGATAATGATAAAACCTGAATAAAAATATAGGCTACATAATTTAAATTTATGTAGCTTTTTTATTGAGTTTACATATGTTTTAATGTATAATTAAATATACATAAATTATATAGGGGAGAAAATGGGAGTTTTAGTAAATGCTTTTACTGTTTTGATTGCGGCACTAATTGGAATATTTCTTGGAGAAAAAATAAGTGAAAGAATAAAAAAAATTTTAATTAAAATTTTAGGAATTGTAATTGTAATATTTGGATTTAAAACTTTAATACATATTGATAATTATAAAAGAGCAATAATATACATAATAATTTCATTTTTATTAGGTACTGTTTTAAAACTTGATGATAATTTAGTAAAATTCAGTAATAAATTAGAACTTTTATTATCACATAAAACTGGAGAAAAATTTGCTAAAGGTCTTGTTTTTACGACTATGCTTACTTGTATAGGAGCAATGGCTATACTTGGTTCATTTAGTGAAGCGTTATATAACGATAGAAGTATTGTTTATGCTAAAAGTTTATTGGATTCTGTAATGGCAGTTATTGCTGGTTCAGTATATGGAATAGGAGTAGCATTTACATCTATATTTATATTAATTTATCAAGGTTTTTTCTATTTATTTGCATTAAATATAAAACCATATTTAACGGCGATTGCAATTAGTGATATAACAACTGTTGGTGGAATATTTTTAATTTTATTGGGAATAAATACAATATTTAATACAAAAATAAAAATATTTAATATGATATTAGCACTATTTTTACCGATAATAATGGAGGTAATAAAAATATGAGTAGCTATGCAATACTAGCAATAATTGGATTACTTGCAATTTTTAGTAAAAATAGATTATTGCTTTATGCCTCATTAACTCTTATTATTTTAAAATTAATACCGTCTAATAAGAATATATTGGAATTAATAAAAAATAAAGGTTCTAATTTTGGAATATATATGCTTACTTTAGCTATATTAGTTCCAATAGCAATGGATAAAATAGGAATGAATGAATTTATAAACACAGTAAAAAGTACAGAAGGAATAGCGGCTATAATTGTTGGAGCAATAGTTTCTGTTTTTGCAACAAAAGGTATATATTTACAGATACAAGAACCGGAATTAGTTGTTGCTTTAACTGGAGGAATAATTCTTGGGATAGTATTTTTTAAAGGATCTGCATCAGGTCCAATAATAGCAAGTGGAATTACATACTATGTTATACAATTAATAGGTAAAAGATAAAAGGAGATATTAAGATGTTAATTAGAAGTAAAAGAGTATGGACTTCAAATCAATTTATACCTTGTATTATTGAGGTTATCGGGGATAAAATTGTAAGACTTATGAAGTATGATGAAAATATTAAAGTTGATTATGATTTTGGAAATAAAAGAATAGTTCCAGGCTTTATTGATGTCCATACTCATGGTGCTGTTGGGTTTGATACAAACGATGGACATGTAGAAGGTCTTAAAAAATGGTGTGAGTATTTGCCAAGTGAGGGAGTAACATCATTTTGTCCTACAACTGTAACACAAACAGAAGAAGTTTTAACAAAAGCTGCAAATAATGTACTTAAAGTATCAAAAATGGACTATAAAGGAGCTAGAATACTAGGAATAAATTTTGAAGGACCATTTTTAGATGTAAATCATTGTGGAGCTCAGCCTGTTCCTTGTATTGTAAAACCTGATATAGAAGAATTTAAAAGATTTCAAGCATCTTGTGATAATATGATATTAATAATGACACTTGCGGTTGAAAAAGATAAAGATTATGAAATGACTAGAGAACTATCTAAAAATGGAGTTATAGTAAGTGTTGGTCACAGTGGAGCAACTTATGATGAAGCTGTAATGGCTTTTTCTAATGGTGCAAGATCAATGACTCATACTTTTAATGCAATGACACCTCTTCATCATAGAGAACCAGGTCAAGTTGGAGCAGCTCTTAGGGTTAGGGATACATATGCAGAAATAATTTGTGATGGTATACATAGTACACCTGATATAATAAATATTTTCTTTATGTCTAAAGGTCCAAATTATTCAGTGATTGTAAGCGATTCAATGTGTGCTAAGGCAGTAGGAACAGGTGAATTTTTATTAGGTGGAGAAACAGTTATAGTTTCTGAAGATGGAAGTGCAAGAAGAAAAAGCGGAGCTCTTGCAGGTTCAATTTTAAAAATTATAGATGCTTTAAGAATAACAGTTGAAAAAGCTATGGTACCATTTGAGTATGCAATAAATGCTTGTACTTTAAATCCAGCAAAATTACTTAGAATTGATGATAGAAAAGGTCAAATAAAAGCAAATTATGATGCTGATTTAGTAGTTATTGAAGATGACTATACTATCAATAAAACAATGGTAATGGGTAAATTTGAATTTGAAAATAAGAAAAATTATGGGGATGTTTAATTTAAAACAGTCCCATTTTTTTATTATACTTATATTTAATGTTATATATTTGTTATTAAATTATTTAAAATATTATTAGTCATCTTTTATACTTTTTTTTAAGTGTTAGATAAAATCAATACAATTTGATGTAAAGATTCAGTTAAAAATTGACTTCATATAATTTTATAAAATTTTTTTTATTGTGATATAATAAATGCGATTGAAAAAAATTTAAAATGAAAAGAGAAAAAAATATGAAGAGAAATAGAAAAATATTATTGTCATTAGCGGCATTAAGTGCATCGACGATGACATATGCAAAGGTAGAAGATAAGATAAAAGCAGAAGTGACATTTGGAATTGACACGCATTTTGGAGCAGATGGGGCAGAAAAAGCATCAAGAATGGCACTTCCAGCAATGGATCTAATATTTGCAAAAAAAGTACAAGACTATGATAAAAAGAAAGAACCAAAAAATCAAAGTGTAGGAGAACCTGCAAAACAAACGGTTAGGAATTACTATATACCAAAATATCCAGCAAATAGAGATTTAGACTTAGCAATAAGATATATATCAAAAGAATATAAATTTAGAAAAAGGTTAGGAATAAAATTAAGTGAGGACTATTTTGGATTAAGATTAGGTCTTGATGTAATAGGAAAAGATAATGATTATGAAAATTTTATTGAAAAAAATGAAATAGATAAGTTAAGATTAACATTAACATCAGAAAATAAATATTTAAGCGGAACATTAAAGTATTATGTAATAGGAGAAGAAAAGAAAAAATATGGAATAGATAAAATAGAGCAAGAAAGAGATAAGATAGGTAACAAAGAAGTAGACTACAATGTAACATTTAATCCATTAGCAGATTATCCGATACAAGCTTTTGTAAATGTAAGAGGTCAAGGTAAAAGAGCAGAGATAAATCCAAGTTTTGGAGGAGCATACAAAGGTTTTTACTTTAACGCAGGACCGGTGTTTGCGACGAATAGAGAGAAGTTAGATATAAATGAAGAAATAGAAAATGTATCATATGCAGCACCGGGATACGATAAAATAGAGTATTTCAAAAAATGGGAAAAGAAAGAAAATGTAGATTTAAGTAAAAAAGAGAATTATGAAAAAGAACATGCAGATTTAGAAAATGCAAAAGTATCAGGATACAAAGGAACATACAGATTACTAGGATATTACTCAGGCTCACTGTTTGGAGATAGCCCTGTAAAGTTAGCTGTAAATACTTTTTTAGATGAGATACATAGTAATGATAAAACTAAACATATTTCAGGATTATTAAAAGATATTGAAAATGGAACAAATATTTTAGTTTTAGGTGTTAAGTATGGATTTCAATATCAAAAATTAATTAATGAAGCAAAAGATAAAGCTACAATAAACTTAATAGCAACAAAAGTAACACAAAAAATGCTAGATAGAGCAGGAATAGGATATGGGAGAAAAACTTCACATTTAGGACTAATAAAACAAGTTCCAAATGATTTCAAACAGCTATTTCCAGGCTTATTGCCAAATTTTGATTTATTTGGAATAAATATGAGAATCCTAGATCCAACTTATCTGTATTTTAATGGATTTACGTATAATGATCCTAAAATACCAAATAGTTTAATTAAACCAACATCAGTTAGTTTAACAAGTGAAGGACCGAAAGCAGAAATGCCGCAAGCATTAACTGTAGCTAATAAAGATTATGAATTAACAAATCGTTGGCATTATCTTGGAGAAGATATATTTGATTACTCACTTCAAGATTTTGAAAATTATTATGGTTTTCAAACTTTAGCGAAAAATTTTACAGAAGGAAATTGGTGGACTAAAATCAAAAGTGTATTTAGTATACCAAGTACATTATATAAAGCAAGGGAACTGTTAAAAAATCCTTATGAAATGAGAGGAATAGATTTAACAAGAGCGATGTATTTTCATGCAAGTGAAAAGGAAAAGAATATATTTAAGGTAGAGGAAACACTTAAAACAATAAAAGCAGATTTAAAAGATGTTAAAGATATAAAGCAAACAAATAATATATCAGCAAAATTAAATGCAGGTTATGTTGGCAACGGATATAGAATTGATTTACATTCAAGAATAAATGATAGAACAGATATTAAATCATCAGATGACAAAAAATTAGACTTCACAAAAATCCAACACACAGCAGGAATAAATGTACAAGGAATGTATAAAGGCTTCATAGCTCAAACAAGCTTAGATACAACTTATACTGATATTAATTTAAAATATACTAAAAATGAAAAAGATAATAAGGCAAAAGAAACAGTATTAAAGTATAAAGATATTAATTTAGTAACACAAACATATTTAGGCTACAGAATAAAAGCAGGATCAAAGTGGGATATAGATTTAGGATTATCGCATTATGGTGAATATGGGTATATAATGCCTGAAACATTTAAAGTAGATGGAAAAGAGTACACACTTGATGTTGTAGAAAGAGATGGAAAAGGAAATCCAAAAGATCTAGATGGAAATTCTGTAGATATAAGTAAAGAAACAGAAAAAAAACTTGTAGATAAAGCATTTAATAATAAAAATAAAATTGATGATAAAAAAAATGAAAACTCAAAAAGAAAATTCAATGCAGACGATGCTTTGAAGAAAGAAAAGAAACCGTTAGAAAACTCATGGAGAAGTATATACAACATACTATCACCAAAAATAGGAGTAACATATAGACCGTATAAGAGTTTTGAGATAAGAAATGAATTTCAACTACCGGTAGCGTTTAATAAGAATGAGTTTTCAGGTGTAAATATAATGTACAAGACAGAGTTTAAATATCTGTTGGGAAGTTCAGACTTTGATATATTTACAGACATGAATAAAGCCTTTAATTTAAGAACAAAAGGAAAAGTAGACGCAGGAGTAGAATTAGTAGAAAGAAACGGAGTATATGCAAATTACGATATATTTGCAGATTTATCAGCGGCAAAAGTAAGCTTATACGGAAAAAATCTAGATCCCAATATAGATTTATCAATAAATCCATTAGTAGTAAACCTACCACTAAAACCAAGAGTAATAATATCAAAAGAGAATAAAGAGATATACTTAAAATATGGAATAGAATTAAGTCCAAATAAAGAGACAAGTATAGTAGCAGGGGTACAAAAGCAAATAAGTAAAGATAAACAAATCTTTAAAAATGACCTACAAAGTACAGTAAGAGAAGTATTGGCCTATAGAAATACAGGAGATGAAGTAAAAGCATTTGATAATAAATTAAAAGACTTTAAGTTTGAAAATAGTTTAAATTATGCATTGACACCGTTTGTAAGTATAGAAAAGATAACAAACAACTTGACGTTAAGAGCAGGATTTTCATCAAAGAGTGGAAAAGCTGTAGTTGAGATAAATAATAAAACTGATATTCCTCTTAAAACAAAAGACGAAGATATAAAGGCGTTAGGTAGTACAAACTCAGGTAAAGAGATAACGTGGGCTTATGATAAAGACTATAATCCAAAGTGGTATGAGTTTCATTTGCTTTTTAAACACAACGGAGATAAAGGAGTATATTTTGTAAAACTTAATAATTATTTTAATCGTAAAGAAACAAAAGGATTAAGTACATTATTTGATAAAAAATATAGAGTATATTTTAATTTAGACTATAACAATGAAGTTGGATTTAATGTAAGAACAAATCTTGATTTAGAATACAATAATGTTAAGCATGTTTCACAATATACTGAAAAAAATACTGAAACAACAGTAGAAAAAGTTTATGCGATACAATCTAAAGAAAAAAATCAAGAATATATTAAATTAAAAGATCAATTTACAGAAAAAAACGAAGTGCTTTTTTATCAAAATGAACCTGAAAAACAAAAAAAGGAAAGAATAAAGAAAATAATTGAAGAAAGACACGGAAAGCTTGATAAATTTAGTAAAGATACTGTTATCTCAGCCGTAGAAAAAAGTCAGAAAGTACTTGTAGATAAAGTAACAACAAGGGTAGTAAATGAAAATCTACAATATAGAAGCCTAAATGTTAATAGTGATATTCATTTAGGATATAACTTTAAAGTTATAGATAAATTCTTTATGGGTATTGGAGTAAATCATAAATTAGATCTTAAGTATGTAATTATGGATAACATATTATTGGATGATTTACAATTATTTGGAAGTAATGTGTTAAAAGTAAAAAATGTGTTATCACCAGAGGTATCGGCAAAATACAATATAATAAAAGGAATATCATGGACATCAAGTATAAATGTACCGGTAAGTTTTGAAAATGCTAAATACAAGAGAACAGACGTAAATATTAAAACAGGATTTGAGTTTAAATGGTAATGAAAAATAAGAGGTTAGGCAATTATCTACCTCTTTTTTAATTATAGTAGTGTTAAATTATCAATTAATTTTTTTTATTTGTCAGTTATTAGATTGATAATAAATTAACTTATTTTAGATTTTTGCATATGTGCTCAACTACTATGACTAGTTATTTAAAAGCCCTTATTTTATATATTTAAGTAGAGAGTACAATGTTGTACTAATTTAAATATTAAATCCTTTTTTTACAAATTTATGTATTGGTAAAATTACTGACAGGTAAATTTTTATACAAATTTTTTTAATTATGATATAATAACGCGATTGAAAAAAACTAAAATGAAAAGAGAAAAAACATGAAAAAAAATAGAAAATTACTACTGTCATTAGCAGCACTAAGTGCATCTACTATGACATATACAAAAGTGGAAGATAAGGTAAAAGCAGAAGTAACCTTTGGAGTTGATACACATTTTGGGGCAGATGGGGCAGAAAAAGCATCAAGAATGGCACTTCCGGCAATGGATCTAATATTTGCCAAAAAAGTACAAGATTACGACAAAAAGAAAAATCCAACAAGTCAAAGTGTAGGAGAACCTGCACAACAAACAGCGAGGAGTTACTATTTACCAAAATATCCAGAAAATAGAGACTTAGATTTAGCAATAAGATATATATCAAAAGAATACAAGTTTAGAAAAAGGTTAGGAATAAAATTAAGCGAAGATTACTTTGGTTTAAGATTAGGACTAGATATAATAGGAAAAGATAATGATTACGAAAATTTTATTGAGAAAAATGAAATAGATAAGTTAAAATTAACGTTAACATCAGAGAACAAGTACTTAAATGGAACATTAAAGTATTATGTAATAGGAGAAGAAAAGAAAAAATATGGAATAGATAAAATAGAAGAAGAAAAAGAAAAAATAGGAAACAAAGAAGTAGATTACAATGTAACATTTAACCCATTAGCAGATCATCCAGTTCAAGCCTTTGTAAATGTAAGAGGTCAAGGTAAAATAGTAGAGATAAATCCAAGCTTTGGAGGAGCATATAAAGGATTTTATTTTAATGTAGGACCAATGTTTGCAATCAATAGAGAAAAATTAGATGTAAATGAAGAGATAGAAAATATATCATATGCAGCACCAGGATACGATAAGATAGAGTATTTTAAAAAGTGGGAAAAGAAAAAAGATGTAGATTTAAGTACTGAGCAAAAATATAAAGATGAACATGCAGACTTATCAAAAGCAGAAGTATCAGGATATAAGGGAACATATAGATTATTAGGATATTACTCAGGCTCATTATTTGGAGATAGCCCTGTAAAGTTAGCTGTAAATACTTTATTAGATGAAGTTCATAATAATAAAAAGACAGAAACTCTTTCAAAATTATTAAAAGATATTGAAAATGGAAATACAAATTTAATTTCTTTAGGTTTGCATTATGGGTTTGATTACCAAAAAATAGTTGATGAAGCCAAAGATAAAGCTACAATAAACTTAATAGCAACAAATGTAACAAAAAAATTGCTAGATAGAGCAGGGATAGGATATGGAAGAAAAACTTCACATTTAGGACTAATAAAACAAGTACCTAATGATTTTAAACAGTTATTTCCAGGCTTATTGCCTAACTTTGATTTATTTGGAATAAATATGGGAATATTAGATCCAACTTACCTATATTTTAATGGATTTACATATAATGATCCAAAAATACCGAATAGTTCAATTAAACCAACATCTCTTAGTTTGACAAGTGAAGAACCAAACTCAGAAATACCCCAAGCATTGACTGTATCTAAAACAGATTATGAATTAACAAATCGTTGGCATTACATTGGAGAAGATATATTTAATTATTCACTTCAAGATTTTGAAAATTATTATGGTTTTCAAACTTTAGCGAAAAAATTTACAGAAGGAAATTGGTGGACTAAATTTACAAGTATATTTAGTGTACCAGGTGTATTAGGAAAAGCAACAGAATTATTGCAAAATCCATATGAGATGAGGGGAATAGACCTAACAAGAGCAATGTATTTTCATGCAAGTGAAAAAGAAAAAAATATATTTAAAGTAGAAGAAACACTTGCAAAAATTAAATTGGATTTAGCAAATTTAGATGATGCAAAACAAGTAAATAATATATCAGCCAAATTAAATGCAGGTTATGTTGGAAATGGATATAGAATAGACTTACATTCTAGAATCAATGATAGAACAAATATTACATCTGAAAGTAAAAATTTAAATTTCACAAAAATCCAACACACAGCAGGAATAAATGTACAAGGAATGTACAAAGGTTTCGTAGCTCAAACAAGCTTAGATACAACTTATACTGATGTTAGTTTAAAATATACTAAAAATGGAAAAGATAAAAATGCGGAAGAAACAGTATTAAAATATAAAGATATTAATTTAGTAACACAAACATATTTAGGCTACAGAATAAAAGCAGGCTCGAAATGGGATATAGATTTAGGGTTATCACATTATGGTGAATATGGATATATAATGCCTGAGAAGTTTACAATAGGTGGAACTGAATACAAACTTGATGTTGTTAAAAGAGATGAAAAAGGAAATCCTAAAGATTTAGATGGAACTACTATTAATGTTGGAGAAACAACAGAAAAAATACTTGTAGATAAGGCGTTTGAGAAGAGAAGCCAAACTGATAAGAAAGATGAAAAATCAAAGAGAAAATTCAATGCAGATGATGCTTTGAAGAAAGAAAAGAAACCTTTAGAAAATTCATGGAGAAGTATATATAACATACTATCACCAAAAATAGGAGTAACATATAGACCATATAAGAGTTTTGAAATAAGAAATGAGTTTCAATTACCAGTAGCATTTAATAAGAATGAATTTTCAGGTGTAAATATAATGTATAAAACGGAATTTAAATATTTACTAGGAAGTTCAGATTTTGATATATTTACAGATATGAACAAAGCCTTTAATTTAAGAACAAAAGGGAAAGTAGATGCAGGGATAGAGCTAGTAGAAAGAAACGGAGTATATGCAAATTATGATATATTTGCAGATCTATCAGTAGCCAAACTAAGCTTATACGGAAAGAATTTAGATCCAAATATAGATTTA